>JBARYO010000419.1:0-2066 GCA_049647905.1 Elainellaceae cyanobacterium
AGATTTCCGCCTCTTTTTCCAGATAATAACTGATGACCTCCCGTATTTTTCGGTAGTACATCGCCGCCGTATTCGGGTGAATATTAAGTATATCAGCAGCAGAACGTGCCGTCACCTGCAATACAAAATACTCAAGCAAGCGTAACTGAATCGTCTTTGATAATTTACAACGTGTTATCTTCATGTACATAGACTGAGACTTCTAATTTAGGATAGATTCTGCTACGGTTTCTCCATGATGAGGAGGAATGTATGCGTAATCTATGTTGTAAGGGCTGTGGCGGAGCAGAGCACGTCAAGAACGGCAAGGTGCGTGGGCCATCAGCGCTATCTGTGCAAATCCTGCGGCTGCAACTTCACTGACACACCGCCTCGCGGCAAGCCTCCAGCGATGAAGGCATTGGCTATTTTGTTGTATTCTATGGGGAACATGAGTTTTAACGGGATTGGAAAATTGCTTGGCGTCTGTGATGTGTCGGTGCTGAATTGGGTCCGCAAGGAGGCGGCGTCCCTGCCCGAGCCTGAAATCGCAGAAGATGTCCGCGTGGTGACGCTGGATGAGATGCATCATTTTCTTCAAAAAAAGAGCAAAAACTGTGGCTCTGGCGGGCATTTGATCCAATTAAACGGCGCACCCTGGGATGGGTGCTGGGTCAGCGTAACGATGCTACGTTGCGACAATTATTGAACAAAGTGGGAATGCAGGGAAAGGTTTTTCTGACAGATGACTGGAATGGATATCATCGCTGCATCCCGGAAAATCAGTTGTTTACGGGTAAGGATTTCCCGTATTCTAATTTGAAGTGCAACGGTTGAACATTTCGGCTGGTGATTTCCATCCGAGTATTTTTCTGGGTCGATTATTGATGAGATTCTGGATATTTTCCAGCATTTCGTGAGTAATTGGCCCGTCATATGATTTTGGCAGGAACTTTCGGATGAGTCCGTTGGCGTTTTCGACGCTGCCTTTTTGCCATGAACTATAGGGGTCACAGAAGTACGTTTTGGCAGGTAATTCCTTGTGATTGGCGAACTCCATGCCATTATCCAGCGTGATGGATTTGGGGTTAAAGGGGGCAATCGCTGCCGCCAGTCGTGTCGCCACGGGTGCGGCCTTTTTGCCATCAGGGTTGCCCACAATAAGCAGGTAACGTGATTTTCTTTCTACGGCGGTGATGAGGTTATGTTTTTGCTTTCTAAAGAGCATGAGATCAGCCTCCCAATGGTTATAATGTGTTCTGTTTTCGATATGTTTACTGCGGGTATGAATAGAGATTCTATCCTTGATTTTGCTACGGTTTTTGCGGCTCTTACGCTTTCGTCGTCGGGGCTTCTCTCGCCAGAGGAACTGATATAATGAGAACTTTATCGCATAAGGTGAACGGTATATATAACGGTAGATGGTCTCGTGACACATCCGCGTCTTTCCATCGCAGGTAGCCGCAATTTGCTCAGGAGACCATCGCCTGAGCAAGCCTTCTAGCAGCGCTGATTTGAGTTTCGGATAGCGATCAATCTTGAATGTGCCGCGCCGTCTGCGTGCATGCGCATTGCGCTGTGCCGTATCTGGCAGATAGCCAACCGGCTCATTGTTTCGATTCAACTCACGACTGACCGTCGAGGCCGACCGCCCCAGGCGTCTTCCAATTTCGCGCCGAGATATACCGGCTTGTACAAGCCGGTATATCTCATCTCTCTCGGCACGGCCGAGATGTTCGTAATATCTTTCCATCGCAACACCATTCTAACATCGTTGGTGTTGCACTTCGTTTTAGAATCGGGGTTTGACATTTCCCATTGAGCAGGACAACAGCAACATCCGGCATTATCTGGCAAGATTCAGGCGCAGAACCAAGGTCGTCTCACGCTCAAGGCAGATGGTCGATCTCTCATTACGGCTACACCACCACTACCATCAACCAAAAAATTTCCACCAGATGCAACAAATAGCACTATCTATCTTTCATTAGAAGTCTTGAAATAAGAAAGCACTATAATAAAAAACCCCGCCTCCAATCAAAGGCGGGGTTTTTTATTGTGATAAGAAAAGCTGCTTATCTGCTTTC
>JBARYO010000420.1:0-3169 GCA_049647905.1 Elainellaceae cyanobacterium
TTCTCAGCCTAGCCATAGGCGTATTCGTCCGTTCGTTGAACCGCTTGTTGCACCTCCGGCATAGATAGCGCTGCTGCACGCTCCCATCCTTGAGGGTTGCTGTACCGTTCTTCACGGTCTCCTCGCTCTGACAATGCGGACATCTCATAGGCTCAAACCAACGCACCACCTCCATTATACAAATCACCCCCTAGGCAACCAGTGCCCTGGTGTCTGTTTGGTGCAGTTGTCAATGGTGAAACGCGTTTAAACGCGTTTGGACAGGCGGCATCGGATTGTTGGTCTGGGATTTCGGATCGGTTTCCGCCTGTGGAGATTGATGAATTCGTGGTGATGCCGAATCACGTTCATGGGATTTTGATGGTGGGCGATCGCGGGACGGCGATACGTCGTACCCACACATCCACATATCGTAGGGGCCCGGCATGCCGTGCCCCTACCGGAACGCCCGACGGGGACCACGGCGGAACGCCCAACGGCGATCGCAAATTCGGCAAACCGACGCCCGGTACATTACCCACCATCGTCCGGTCATACAAATCCGCCACAACCCGGCAAATCAATATCCTACGGGATTCCCCCGGCACCCTGGTGTGGCAACGCAATTATTACGAGCGCATCGTCCGTGATGATGAGGCTCTACATAATATCCGGCGGTACATTCGGGCGAATCCGCGATCGTGGTGGAAGGACCGACTGCGCCCTCATTCGGATAGAAGATAATCGTCTTGACCGGTTCGCAGTATTTCAAGGCATGGCGCTGCTGCATAGAGAGCGATCGCCTCAGCCCCCGCCGCACTTGCTCACATTGTCGCTAAATAAAAGACAATACAGATTTAAAAAGCGGCATTGTCTTTTTTGGGGAATCAGTCCATACTTAAGACATGGCGACAGTAATCGACGCTAACTAACAACACCGTTACTTTGACGCCGTTGATTTGGAGGTACTCCGACGATGATCACACTTCGACCCGCTCAAGAACGAGGCTCCGCAAACTTCGGCTGGCTCGACAGCCGCCACACCTTCTCTTTTGGTAGCTACTACGACCCCAGCCACATGGGATTTTCCAGCCTGCGCGTGATTAACGAAGACAAAGTCACGCCAGGCCTGGGCTTCGGCACCCATGGCCACCGCGATATGGAAATTGTGTCCTACGTCCTGTCAGGTGCGTTAGAGCATAAAGACAGCATCGGCACTGGCTCCATCATCCGCCCCGGTGATGTGCAGCGCATGTCTGCGGGGACAGGCATCCGACACAGCGAATTCAATGCCTCTCAAGCCGATCCGGTTCATTTTCTGCAAATTTGGCTGCTGCCGAATCAAACGGGATTGCCCCCCAGCTATGAGCAAAAGCATTTCTCTGATAGCGACAAGCAGGGGCAGTTCCGGCTTGTTGGGTCGCCGGACGGGCGCGATGGCTCTGTCACCATCCACCAAGATGTAAGCCTCTACGCGGCAGTGCTAACTGGCGACGAGACCATCACCCACGACTTAGCAGCAGATCGTGCAGCCTGGCTACAGGTCATTCGGGGTGGGGTAATGCTTAATGGCCAAGCCCTTACAGCTGGAGATGGCGCAGCCGTTCGCGACGAGGCACAGCTCGTGGTCCAGACCAGTGACACAGCAGAGGTTCTGCTGTTTGATATGGCGGCATAAACAGCGCGGTACCGCCTTGATGTCAGTAGGCTATGCTTTCGCTTAAAGCTGGCCTACTGGCAGTGGCCCGATTGTGACAGGGGAGGGTGACTGTAAATGTAGTGCCTTGACCCGGCTCAGAGCTACAGCTGAGGTGGCCACCGTGATTTTTCACCACAATCTGGTGTGAAATTGAAAGGCCAAGTCCGGTGCCTTTGCCCACCGGTTTTGTGGTGAAGAAGGCCTCAAAGAGGCGATCGCGGGTGGTTTGACTCATGCCAATGCCGTTGTCCTTCACTGAAATGATGATTGATGGCGTTGCCGACTGGGGTTGCGATCGCGTTCGAATCTCAATAGTGCTGGGCGGCTGCGCTATGGCTTCGGACGCCGCTCCTTCAGGGCCGGTTTTCGAGTAGCGCTCCCTGTCTAGTTCTTCAAGGGCATCGATGGCGTTGTTCAGCAGATTCATTAAAACCTGATTAATCTGCCCTGCACGACAGGTAATAGAAGGCAGATTACCGTAGTCCTTCACGATGCGAATAGCCGGTCGCCAGTGCTGTGCCCGTAGTCGGGTGTTTAGCAATAGCAAGCTGTTGTCGATGCCCGCGTGGATGTCGGCATCTTCAATTTCAGATTCGTCTAGCCGGGAGAAATTGCCCATGGACTTGATAATCGTGTGGATGCGTTCGCTGCCCACTTGCATGGATTGCAGCAGCTTGTTCAAATCGTCCTGAAGGAAGTCGAGTTCGATGGTTTCCAAGGCTGTAGCGATCGCCGTTGGCGGGTTAGGATAATGGGCCTGATACTGCTCAATCAGGGCCATCAGGTCAGAAATATATTGCTTCGCGTGGGGTAAGTTGCCGTATATGAAGCTCACCGGATTGTTGATTTCGTGGGCAATGCCAGAAATGAGCTGCCCGAGCGTGGCCATTTTCTCGCTGTGAATCATCTGAAACTGCGATTGTTTCAGATCCACCAAGGCCCGTTCGAGCAGCTCAGCCTTTTGATGCCGCTGATTCACCTCAATCGTTAGAGCAACTAAATTGGCCACAGAGCGGATGACATTTTGCTCTGCTTGGGACCAGGCGCGCTGCACTCCTGTATGCTCACAACAAATAATGCCTCTGCACTCTCTATCGACATCAAAGCTCGCATCGAGCATAGACGAAATCTGAAATACGTCGAGATAACCATCGATGAGTTCACAGGTGCTGGGGTCAGCCCGGACGTTGTCAACGGCTAGGACAGGGTTTGACAAGACGGCTGCAAAGTATGACGAATAATCGGCTACTGTAAGCTCACAGCCGTTGGAGTGCATCTGACGCGAAAGCTGAAAGAGCGTGGCGCAGTGAATTTTCGCCTGCTCGTCATCAAATAGCCAAATGCTGACCCGCTCAACCTGAAGCAGATGCGCCGTTTCTTCCGTTAGCTCTTGAAAGGCTGCGGCCAAGTCACCCTGGGCGATCGCACGACTGTGGGAAAGCTGGGCTAATGTGGCGCTTTGGCGCTGTAGGATTTCTTCTTCTCTCTGCA
>JBARYO010000421.1:0-3157 GCA_049647905.1 Elainellaceae cyanobacterium
GAGAACGGTTTGCAGCCCGGTTTGCCCAAGAGCACCCCACGTTGCCCATTTGGGTTTCTTCAGGTACGAATCGAGAATTTGCTGAGGCCCTCTTCTACGAGGCCGGTATTGATTCCGAGCGGCTGCACCTGGACTACGATGCGGAGGATACGGTGACCAATTTCACCACTCTCGTCGATGACTTTGAGCAGCGCAACATCGACAATATCTACTTGATTACGTCTGACTATCACATGCGCCGAGCTCGAGTGATTGGCGAAATTGTCTTTGGCAGCCATGGCATTGGGTTTAGGCCCATCGCCGTTGAAACGGCAGAGTCGCCCGAGCCAACAGGCAAGGTGCTGCGCGATGGAGCCCGTTCTGTCTTTTGGGTGATTACAGGCCGCACGGGATCATCTTTGAGGCGGTATATTCCTCGGCAGCAGCGCGCAGCCTTAGAACACCGCCTCTAAGTTCCTAGATTGGCAGCAGCGTTGATGGACCTAGCGCCCTTGATCATGGAGGGCGTGGATGGCGTTGACGCAGCGCTGTGTAACGCCCCTTAGCTCAGCCCGATCGCTTGATTGGGGTGGGGGTATAGGGACGCCAATGCGGATCGTAACTGGGTTGGGGCGAGGGATAGTAGAGCGCAGAATATCCTGCGTCCCCCAGAGGCTGACCGGCAGCAGGGGCACATTAGCCTTAGCGGCAATTAGGGCTGCTCCTAACTTAGGAGATGGGATTCGGGCATCTATAGTGCGCGTCCCCTGAAGAAATACGCCCACGGCCCAGCCCTCCTCTAATCGAGATAGAGCCGAGCGCAGGGCTGAGCGATCGCTTGTTTCTCGAGTTACAGGATACGCCCCGTACAGTCGGATTGCAGGGCTCAAGACCGGCACCTCAAATAGTTCCGCCTTGGCCATATAGGCAACCGGTCGCCGCATGGCGGAGGAGAGCAGCGGTGGGTCAAAATAGCTGGCGTGGTTGCTCACCACCAGCAGCGGCCCGTCCAAAGGCACATTCTCGCTGCCATAGATGCGGCCCTGAAAATAGCTCAGCAGCAGCGGATGCACTAAACCCCACTTGAGTAGCCAGTAGAGCGCAAGGCTAAGGCCGGGTTCGCGATGGCCCTCACGGGCCAGTCTTTGACTATCGCCGCTCACTATACCGGCTGCGATGTTGGGATATCGCTTAAACTGCCGACGTTTTGCAGCGTTACCCCTGAACAAGTGCGTTTCATCAGCCCTGTGAGAACTTTCCCAGGACCAACCTCCACAGCGGTGGCAACACCAAGGTCAGAGAACTGAAGCATGGTCTCCCGCCAGCGCACTGTCCCTGTCATCTGCCGGGAGAGGCGCTGCTTGAGGGCGATCGCATCTGTTTCCGGAGTGGGGTCAGTGTTGGACAGGACGGGTACTGCAGCATCCTGGAAGGCCACGTCTTCCAATATCGTTTGGAACTGTTGGGAGGCTGCTGCCATTAGGGGGGAGTGGAACGCGCCGCTGACCTTGAGTGGGACCTTGCGCTTTGCCTTCAGCTGAGAGAGCACCGCGTCTAAGGCATCCTGGGCTCCTGAAAGCACCACTTGGCCCGAACTATTGTCGTTTGCTAGCACCACATCTTCTGCGGCCAGTAGCGTATCTAGCTGCTCGCGATCGGCCCCAATAACAGCAGCCATACCGCCACTGGTGGCTTGACCCATAATCTCAGCCCGCTGCTTCACCAGCCGGAGTCCTGACTCAAAATCAAACGCCCGAGCGGCGTAAAGCGCCGAATATTCCCCTAGGCTGTGGCCCGCAACAAAACTGGGGGCAGCATTGCCCCACAGCACATCGGCTAAAATGCTTTCAATCACATAGAGGCAGGGCTGGGTATAGCGCGTGCCTGAGACGATGTCATCATCGCGCTGGCAAATTTCTAGCACAGACCAGCCCAAGATATCGTTAGCTACGTTTAGCCGTGCTTTGCCATCAGGATGCTCAGCGAGATCGCTCCCCATCCCGATGGCCTGTGATCCCTGTCCTGGAAATACCCATACTGTGTTTGCCATAGCGAAGTAATGCTTAGTTCCCTGCGATAGTATTCCTGCAATAGCCTCTCTGTGATGCTGCTATAGGGGCGGCATCAGCGCTAGTTGTCAGCGGCCTTGCCCCAGCGAAAAATCGCTGCGCCCCAGGTTAATCCTGCGCCAAAGCCAGCGGCAGCAACGACGTCCCCAGGCTGGATTCGTCCCTGCCGCACCCATTCGTCGAGGGCGAGGGGAATCGAGGCGGCTGAGGTATTGCCATGGGCTGCCATGTTGCTAATGACGCGATCGCTAGAAACGCTGAGGCGCTTAGCCACGGCGTCCAAAATGCGCTGATTGGCTTGGTGAAGCAAGAGCCAGTCTAGGTCCGCCAAACTCAACCCCGCGCGGTAGGTCGCTTTCTCAATCACCTCAGGAACTTGCCGAACGGCAAATCGGTACACTTCTTGACCGTTCATCGCAATGGGTTGAAACCCTCCTTCTTGGGCAGACACGGCGTCCGAAAGGGGAGTATTTTTTGAGCGATAGGGCAGGGTTAGACAGCTATTTTGGGTTCCATCACTGCGCAGCTCAAAGCCTAAAATCCCGTTGTCTTCACCAGCCTGGAGAACCACGGCTCCAGCCCCATCCCCGAATAAAACGCAGGTGCGGCGATCGCCCCAATCTACCCAGCGGGACAGCAGATCTGCCCCAATTACCAGGATGGTTTGATACGCGCCGCTATAGATAAACTGAGCTGCCGTTGAAAGCCCAACGATGAAGCCAGAGCAGGCTGCTGTAATGTCGAAGGCGACCGCCTGGGATGCGCCAATTTTCGCTTGAACCTGGCTTGCCGAGCCGAACAGATCATCGGGGGTTGAGGTGGCCAGCAAAATCAAGTCCACCGTCTGTGGATCCACTTGAGCCATGTCGAGAGCCCGCTGGGCCGCGATCGCCGCCATGGCACTGGTGGTCTCATCGTCACCTGCTATCTGGCGCTGACGAATACCGGTGCGCGAAGCAATCCAGTCATCAGATGTTTCAACAACTTGACTCAGCTGGTCATTCGATACGGACAGGCGAGGCACCGCCGAGCCACATCCCGTGACAGTAACGCCCCGGCCTAGAGACTGTGACATATATTCTCCACCGACAATCACTTCCCGTCAGCAG
>JBARYO010000422.1:0-14609 GCA_049647905.1 Elainellaceae cyanobacterium
GCGGAATGCTTTGGCCAAAGCGAGGCCCTGCGGGAGCGCTGCAACCTGATTTTAATTGCCGGTAAGCTGCGGTCTGAAGAGTCGAGCGATCGCGAAGAATTAGCCGAAATGGAAAAGCTATACCGCATCATCGACCAATACAACCTCTACGGCAGCATCCGCTGGCTGGGAGTACGCCTCTCTAAAGCGGACTCTGGCGAAGTCTATCGAGTCATTGCAGACCGCGAAGGTCTCTTTGTTCAGCCCGCCTTATTCGAAGCCTTCGGTCTGACGATCTTGGAGGCAATGATCTCTGGACTACCGACGTTCGGCACCCGGTTCGGCGGACCGCTAGAGATTATTCAAGATAAGCACAACGGCTTCTACATCAACCCAACCCATCTGCAAGAAATGGCGGATGTGATTGTAGAGTTTCTAGACAAGTGCGATCAAAATCCAGACTACTGGAAAGAAATATCAGAGCGCGCCATCGATCGGGTCTACACCACCTACACCTGGAAAATTCACTCCAGAAAACTGATGTCCCTCGCAAAAATATACGGATTCTGGAACTACAGTTCCAAAGAAAACCGCGAAGATATGTTGCGCTACATTGAGATGATTTTCTATCTCCTCTACAAGCCCGGCGCGAAGCGGCTACTCGATGCCCATATGCAGGCTTAGCGCTCAACCACAATCAGTAAAAATCCAGCCCGTCTATCTGGTTCCAGGGTAGGCGGGCTTTGTTCGGCAATTTAAAAAACAGCACAAATTAGACAGAAAAACTTGGCTGGATAGCTGAAGCTAGACTGTGGACCAATTTATCGCTTGGTCTATAACGGCTAGCCCTCTAATTCATAAGCCGACCATCAGGAGAGTATTATCATGAGCACATGTCCTTGCTGCGCAGATTTGCTTTTACGCCACGTCCGTCGGGACGATACCTATTGGTTCTGTTCATCCTGCCGACAGGAGATGCCCACCGCATCCAAATCCCTGGGAAATATAGGGGTGCTGCACCTACCAGTGCCGAGCCTCAAGACTATCCCCCAGCTCACGCTAGTTGAGGCGATCGCGCCAAAACCGTCAATGCCATCGGCTTCCTAGCTATCTCCGAGGCAGGTCATAACGAAAATTCATACTTTAGCAAGAGACGCTTGCGCCTTGTCCCGTACCCAACTGGAGACAAGGCGCAATCTGAGCAGCTTGACGTCTCTTGCGAATGTCAGCCTGACACTCTTATGATTCGGTAGGATAAGTCGCTATTTGGCCTTTCCTGGTCTTGTATCCATAGTATGACCTGGGTACCCTGCTGGTAGCGTTACTACTGTGATGTCGAGGCAATGACGACCTATGAATTTACCGCTCGTGTTTGACTTGGCCCTCGGGCTAATTTTTGTCTTCCTCATTTTGAGCCTGCTGGCGTCGGAAATTCAGGAGCTGATTACAACATTGCTCCAGTGGCGTGCCGAACACTTGAAGAAATCTATTGAGATTCTGGTCAGTGGTGGACGCGAAAAACTAAAGCGAGGCGGTAAAAATACTGACACTGACGGCGATGGATTAGACAGCGATTTATCGGGCATCCAGTTTGCTGACAAACTCTACAAGAATCCCATCCTTCGCTCACTAAATCAGGAAGCAAAAGGCCCCCTAGCAACAGCCTTCCGCAGCATTTCTTACTTTTTTAGCGAGATTTCCCAATCAGTTTTTGGGAGGCGAAATATCTTCGGCGACATGAGGAGCGGCCCCTCCTTTATTCCAGCAGCAAGCTTTGCAGCTGCACTTTTGGAAGAACTCAACCTCGATCAGATTACCCACCAGCAAAGCTGTAAGCTCTTGGGACGCGTTGTGGTCAATCGGCTCCAGCTGCTTCGCTCACTCGTGTCGTCCCTCAACACTAGCCCACAGTACGATCTATTGCTCGCAGGAGTTGAGTCCGTAGAACAGCGCCTAAATACCATTCGGGCGGATTGCTCAGGCCGTCGTATCTCATTCAACACGGCTATAGATGACATCATCAATCAATGTTTGGACACCTTAGATGGATTTGAGGTTATCCTCCAGGATGATCCAGAAGAGATTCAGTTGAGTCTGCAGCGGCAGCTTCCCCATTTGCGCCAGGCGATCGCATTCAAAGAGAAGGAGCCCACCATCGTTGAGAGCGTAGAGCTTATCCTATCGGAAAGTGACCACATCCCCTCTCACCTCCGAAATACTTTGGTCGCCCTGGCCAAAGAAGTCGATGCGGTTGCCGATGCTGCAACGGGGCGAGTTGAAGTCTTCGAAAATCGGGTCTCCACGTGGTTTAGTCGCTCTATGGATCGGGCCTCGGGCGTCTACAAGCGCAACGCTCGCGGCATTGCCATTCTCATTGGCTGCACAATTGCCGTGGCTACAAATACAGATACGTTTTACATGGTTAACCGCCTTTCAAAAGATTCTGTTTTGCGAGAGTCCATCACACAAACGGCAAACCAGCTCGCGGCTCGACCAGCTGGGGAGACAGGTGGGGTGTCGGCAGAGCAACTTCAGGAGGTGAGCGACGCGGTGAACGCGGCTCTTGAAGAGTTGCCCTTGCCAATTGGCTGGAATCCTACCATCACGCAAGCACAATCTTTTCAGGCCGGCCAGTGGCGGGTGCCTATTTTGCGCCGCATCGCGGGATGGCTGATTACAGGAATTGCCATATCGATGGGGTCTTCATTTTGGTACAGCCTGCTCGGACGGATTGTGCGCGTGCGCAACACCGGAGATGTTCCTTCCGATAGCCGCTCGGCAGACTGACGGCTCGCATTAGGTTTAGAAAGGAAGCCCAAAGCGGAGCAACAGGCTGGCGATCGCGCCAAAGGCATTCAAAAATCCAGAGCTGCCTTGGGAGGCGGCTTCGGCCCGCGCCTCCTGCTGCTCTACTATGTTTTGGGACAGCAGCGCTGCGGTCTGCTGCGCTGCTACATTACCCTGAACGCCGAACAGCCGCTCAGCCTCGTTGGCATCAGCGATCGCCTCGTCCATATGGCCCCACTGATACAGCGTGACGCTGCGGCTGAGATGCAAGTGAGGGGCATTGGGCTCTTTTTCAAGGGCCTGTGTGTAGTATGTATAGGCCCCCTGGAAGTTTCCCCGCGAGGCTTCCTGCTGCCCCCATTGATACAGCGATCGCGCCGTCAATAGCTGCTCAGGAAGTCCAATCGCGCCCTGAAGATTCGTGCCTTGAAGCACGGCCCCATTCAACGTGACGCCGTGAAGATAGGCGCTTCTGAGATCAGCGCCCTGTAAATTGGCTCCAGTTAGATCAGCCCCGGACAGATCGACGTTGAAGAGTACGGCGTTAGACAAATCGGCTCCGCGCAGATCGGCCCCGGTCAGTCTGGATCGATTGAGATTCGCAAAGCTGAAGTCGCTACCCTGCGCCTCAACTCCAGATAAATCGGTATGGACCAGGCTAGAGCGGCTCAGGTCGCAGGCATAGCAGCTGCGGGTGGAAATGAGCTGCTGCAGATGCTCTGGGTTGCCGGCCATGGCGGCTGACGACATATTAAGCGTGACAAGGGTAGCTGCCGTTGTGAGTAGAGTCTTCATGGCGATAGCATAACTCCATGCCGAATTATTCTGAGGCGCGACTGGTATCAGTTTAGTATCAAGCTTGCCCAATCTGCCAGCGATGAGGCGGACAAGACAGGTAAGTAGGAGGCCATAAATAAGCGACGTTACCTGTGCCCAGCCACCATAAGTGGCTGGGCAGCAACATTTACCGGGAATTTACGCAGTGTTTACAGTCATCTCGCAATTTTCCGACTCCCCTCGGGTATACCTAATATAAGAGGACATACAAGGATTTCCCGTATTCCGCTCAATTATTTAGCGCACTCGAGTCAACATGAAAGTAAGCCAGCCGGTGCCCCAATGTGTCAACGTTCTAGATGTTGAGATAGACAATATTACCTGGCCTGATCTTCTAAATCAGCTGAAAGACGGCGGTATTGTGTTTACCCCCAACGTTGACCACATCGTTAAACTACAAAAAGATCCAGAGTTCTTTACGGCTTACCAAGCAGCGACGTACCGATTGTGCGACAGCAAAGTGCTGCTGCTGGCATCACGGTTTCTGGGCACCCCCATCTGCGAAAAGATATCTGGCTCTGATTTATTTCCAGCCTTTTACGAACACTACGCCCATGATGAGGATGTCACAATCTTTCTTCTAGGGGCAGCAGAAGGTGTCGCAGAGGAAGCGCGCAAACGCATCAATGAGAAAGTTGGGCGTAATATGGTGGTCCAAGCCTATTCCCCATCCTACGGGTTCGAAAAGAACGAACAAGAGTGCGAAGAGATTATTGCCCGAGTCAATGCGTCTAAGGCGACGGTACTTGCTGTCGGCGTTGGCGCTCCCAAGCAAGAAAAGTGGATCTACAAATACCGCGATCGCTTCGAGCATGCCAAGCTGATTATGGCGATTGGTGCCACAATCGACTTTGAAGCCAACAAAGTCGCACGAGCACCAAAATGGGCTAGCGAGATGGGTATTGAGTGGGTGTTTCGGATTCTTCGGGAACCAAAGCGGCTTTGGCGCCGGTATCTTATCGACGACATCCCCTTTTTATGGATGGTTCTCAAGCAAAAATTGTCCAGCGAGGGCCAGCGGCAGGGGACGATCAAGCTAGATCCGTAGCCTGCCAGACGCGTGACCTATGGCTGACGTTGCTCCATCGCGATATCGATTGGAGTGACGTCGCCTGTTCCCAACATTTGTAATGGCGGATCGATTTCAGCTTGGTTACCCACCACTAGCATGACAATTTGGTCGGGCTTGAGGTGCTGCTTGGCCGCCTGAAGAATCGAGTCTGGCGTCACAGCCTGTAAATCGCTGCGGTACTGAAAGATGAAGTCGCTGGGGTAATCGTAGTAGGCATAGCGCCTGACTCGCGACAGCGTTTGACCCGGCGTTTGGAAGTTGAAGACGAATGAATTGAGGACAGAGTCTCGAGCCTGGGCCAGCTCCTCGTCTGAGATCGGCTCTTGGCGAATACGCTCGATTTCCTCTAAGGTAAGCCGAACAAAGGGGACCGTTGCATCTGATCGAGTCTGACCACCAGCGATAAATATACCGGGATAATCGTAACGGGCAGACCAAAACGCGTAGGTTACGTAGGCCAATCCCTGCCGCGATCGCACTTCGTTCACCAGCCGCCCACCGAGGCCATTGAGAACCTCATTGACCACTGACATTTCAGCATAGTCAGGTCCACGGCGCGTTCCGCCCAAATGCCCTAACTGGATATAACTTTGGCTCAGCTGGGGTTGATCGACGAGAAACACTCCAGAGGTATTGGCTTGCTCCACTTCTGGCTTTTCAGGAACCGCATCAGCGGCAGCAGTCGGCCAGTCACTGAAGGTGGATTCTACCAGCAGGCGCATCGCAACTGGATCGAAGTCTCCGACAATGCCCAGAAGAATGTTGCTGGGATAGACGTAACTATCGTAGAACGCCACGATATCGTCGCGGTCAATATTGTCGAGGGTGCTGTACTCCGCCGTGCGGGCGTAGGGGCTACCGCTACCATAGATCAGCTTAGTAAATTCCCGAGACAAAATATCTTCTGGGTTATCGTTGCGCCGGGCAATATCCCCTTCAAACTGGTTGATGGTAAAGTCGATTTTCTCTTGAGGGAATGCGGGGTGGCACAGCACATCAGCGAAGCGTAAAAAGACCTCTGGTAAATCTTCGCTGAGGGCATCGAAGGTAGCGCTACCCGAATCCGAGCCAATACCCGTCTCGATGCTTGCGGCCCGCTGCTCTAAAAATTGATTGAGGTCATCAGCTGGATAGGTCTCACTGCCGCCGCTGCGCATCACCGATCCAGCAATACTAGCTAGGCCAACTTTATCAGCGGGCTCATAGCGATCGCCGGTATGAATGAGGGCTGTCCCACTGACAAGAGGCAGCTCGTGGTCCTCCATCAGATAGACCTGCAGTCCATTGTCTAGGCTAAACGTGCTGTATTCCGGAATCTCAATCTCACGGAGGGGAGAGAATTCCAGATCTGTATAGTGCTGAGCCTGGGTAGCCAATGCGGGCTGTCGCCCAAGGCCCAAAATAACCAGGGCAACAGCTAGGGCAATGATGCCATAGCGCCCCAGCTGTCGGAGCCCGTATCGACGGGGAGATCCCGCATGCTTCGTTTGCCTGCCTCGCGTGGTAATGCGCATCATAGATAATAACTTCGTCATGAGTCCTCAATGGGCAATAGCTTTCCGACCGTCCGATTCTCAGGTCGGAATGTCTGCTGCGCCACCCGCTGAATGTCGTCCGCCGTGACGGCCTCAATCTGGGACAGTTCCTCGAATAGATTGCGCCAGCTGCCAGTTTTCGCCTCATATTCTGGCAGTAGACTAGCCATGCCACTGTTGGAAGCTAGGGTGCGCAGCAGGCCAGCACGGGCCTGAGCTCTGACCCGATCGAGCTCCTGCTGAGATACAGGCTCTGTCTTGAGGCGGTTTAGCTCGACGTCGATCGCTGCCGCCAGATCCTCAACCGTATACCCAGGGGCGGTAAGGGCGTAGAACACGATCATATTATCGAAGCGATCGCCTGGGAACCCATTCAAACTCTGGGCCGTTAGCGCAATTTGCTGGCCCTCGACTAGGTTCTCGTAGAGGCGCGAGGTGCGACCGTTGGAGAGAACCGCGCTAATAAGCTGGTACACCGTGTGATCTGGATCATCAAGACCAGGGCGATGGTAACCCTCTAAGTACCAAGGCTGGCTGGGTAGCCGTAGGGTAAATGACTGTGGCTCCTGCTGCTGAGGTTCTTCAATGACTATCTCTGGGGCCGGTGGACGAGCAGGGTAGCGCCCAAAATAAGCTTTCGCCAAACGCTCCACGTCGTCGGGATCAACATCGCCTACCACAGCTAGCGTCATTCGGTCGGGTGTGTAATAGCGCTCGAAGAAAGCCTGGACATCCTCCCGCTCCATCCCACGGAGGTCATCCTCATAGCCAATGGAAGGCCGTCGATAGGGGTGGGTTTGAAATGCCGTTGCTAGAAACTGCTCAATCATCTTGCCGATAGGGGAGTTATCGACCCGCAGTCGACGCTCTTCGAGAATCACGTCTTTCTCTTCGTAGAACTCTCGAAATACTGGGTCGAGGAACCGCTCAGATTCTAGCGACATCCAAAGCTCTAGCTTATTTGACGGCAGGCTATAGAAGTAGCGCGTGGCGTCGGCAGAGGTGGTGGCATTGAGGCCCACACCCCCCGCTTGCTCCACAATGCGGGGAAGCTCGTTTTGGCGCACGTAGCCACTAGCTTCAGCCTGCAACAGCTCAAAGGCTTCAGCAAGCTGTTCTACCTGCTCTACGTCATTAGCAGCCTCTGCCACCTTGATTTCCTCAAACAGCTGGTCAAGCTCTGCTAGCTGCTCCTTTTCTGCACTGTAGTCTGTCGTGCCAATCAGGCTTGTGCCTTTGAAAGCCAAATGTTCCAAATAGTGGGCCGCGCCAGTCAACCCGTCGGACTCTTCTGCTGCCCCAACGTTGACATAGGTCATAAACGAAACCACAGGAGCGTTGTGTCGCTCAAGCACAATGAACTTAATGCCATTGTCGAGGGTGAACTCTGTGATGCGCTCCAGGGTGCGGTCAATGTATGACTGTATCCGATCGCCCACAGCCTCTGTCGCCGCTTGGGCCGTCGCCGCTTGGGCCGTCGCCGCTTGGGCGTGGGCTAACGGAGTTCCCGCCGTGAAAACCAGTAAAGCAACTAGAGCACCTGCGGCCAAACGCCGTAGCGATCGCCATCTAGACGTGAGATCAATCCGGCTTAGACGATGGCCAGAGGCTTGACGTAGTGGATGAAACACAATTTTTCTAAGAAACCAGTGACGCACAGCGAACTATTGAGACGGTTCAGTCTATAGGATAGAGGGTATTGACCTGAATCGGCAGACTTTTGTGGTGTTGTCTTGCTCGCAGCATGGGCTTCTTAACGGCTGTATGCTTGTCGCCCAGCATACTTGCCTAACGTGGATTCCGCTGTGGGGACTGGCCGTTATCGAATTGGTCTTGAAAGGTATAGCAAATTATAAGTGCTAAACAGAACGCCAACGATGCCAACGGCTACGCTGATCACAATTGTTCCTTGGACTGGATTACCGGTGCCAAACACCTGCAGTATGCTGACGATATGTGTAACGATAAACTGGCATATGCTTTCAGCAACTGGAATTTGACCGAGCAATAGAATACTTATCAACCCTCCCCCGATGAGGAGCGTTGGAACAGAACAGCCTAAAAATCCAGCGATTAGAAGCGATTTTGTAAAGTGCGTCATAGTATTGAGTCTGGGCGCCTCCGCTCTCTTCCCTATACTCTCTATAAGATAAGTGCAATTACTCGTCAGTAGCTTAGATGACAAGAATCTTAAATCTTCCTAAAACTTTCAGTCTTAGCACGCCATGAGTCGCTCTCTCAGACTGCTTGGTTTAGGCACTTGGACCCAACGCTTAGTCGCATCCGTATTCTTAGGTGGTCAGGTGATCATGCATTTAGCTCGAGGGCGCATCCATCGACGCAATACGCTGGAGCAGCTGGCCTCAGTCGGCCCTGACTCTCTCTTAATCACGCTCATGACAGCCGCTACCGTTGGCATGGTCTTTACGATTCAGGTTGCGAGGGAGTTCATCAACTTTGGCGCGAGCACCGCTGTTGGCGGCGTCTTGGCGGTAGCTTTAATCCGCGAACTAACCCCGGTCCTAACAGCCATTGTCGTTGCTGGACGGGTGGGCTCAGCCTTTGCCGCTGAGATTGGCACGATGGTTGTCACCGAGCAGATCGACGCGCTGCAGATGTTGAAGACCGACCCGGTGGACTACCTTGTGCTTCCCCGTGTGCTGGCCTGCTGCATCATGGTACCTATCCTCAGTTTGTGGGCGTTCATCGTTGGTATGACGGGTGGCATGGTGCTAGCCGATAGTATCTACGGCATCTCATACTCTGTGTTTCTGCAGTCCGCACAAAACTTTCTGGGTGTTTGGGATCTCTTCAGCGTCGTCATTAAATCCGTTGTCTTTGGAGCCCTGATTGCAACCATTGGCGCGAGCTGGGGTTTGACAACGACTGGGGGTGCAAAAGGCGTTGGCCAGTCAACAACAGCTTCAGTGGTCACAGCGCTGCTGCTAATTTTCGTCACTAACTTCATCATGTCCTGGCTAATGTTTCAGGGCACGGGAACCGCTGCAACAGGTCTGTAGCCTCCGTTAGCAGGATTTGCCTCAGCACACAACCCAGAACCACGCGTCAATCCTCGCTAAGATAGAAAGCGTATCCTGTCCGGTTTGGATTGTGGTCACTCCACAACTCCTGCGGCTGACCCATTGCGTGACCCATGGCAGCGAACCCGTCTCAAGCCAACATATCTAACGATCTGTCATCAGAGCTCTCACCCAGCTATAGCCTACCCATTGCCATTGGCTTGCTGTCGCTGCCACTCCTGCTGCTATCCCCTTGGGTTAGCGTGGTCATTGCATTATTCGGCTGCTTTTTGCTGCTTCAGGCGGCAACGCTGCGGCTGCGGTTTACTGCTACTGACCTCGACATCTATCGTCGGGATAGCTTGATTCGTCGATTTCCCTACCAAGACTGGCAAAACTGGCGCATTTTTTGGCAGCCGGTACCAATTCTGTTTTACTTTAAGGAAGTTAACAGCATCCATTTCCTACCTATGCTGTTCAACGCCTCCCAGCTCAAGGCAGAGTTAGAGCAGCGTCGTCTCCCCATCGTTTAGACTGACCGATAGACTGACTAACCTTTTTATCCTTCGTCCCGTAGTTAAGAGTTCTCATGATTGAGCCGCGAGATTCGGCTGAGACGTTAGGGGTGACGCCATCCCTCCGGCCGGCTTCTGCAAACAGTAGTTCCCAACCTTACGCCTCTAGTGGCGATCGCCCGTCTGATGTAGCGTCTAGCCAACCGGTTCTAGAGCAGCAGCTGCGCGATCTCAAACAGGAAATTGCAGCGCTGCAGGAGAGTCGCGATCGCTTGATTCAGGAGCAAGCTCAGGGGGTGCAGGCTGCTGTGACGCGGCTTGTAGAGGAAGGTCTAGTTGAACTTGAGCAGCGCCGCAAGACGCTGCAGACCGCTGTCGAGCAGCTGGAGCGGCGGCAAGAGAGAATTCGAGCCGAAATGCGCAAAAGCTTTGCCGGGGTATCCCAAGATTTGGCAGTGCGGGTCCAAGGGTTCAAAGAATACCTGGTGGGTAGCCTGCAAGATTTGGCAACGACGGCAGAGCAGCTCGACCTGACGCCCTCCTCCACCGCAAACCAACCGCCGGTAGGCCCACCTCAGGCGATGGGACAATCCGAGAGCTCCGTACAGCCGCTGACCCGATCGCCGCGCCCTGCACCATCGGCAGAGATGCCGCCGCTGAAGCGGGAGCAATCGCCCGAGCGGCGAGCCGCATCGCCACGGGCATCACTAGACAGGTCACCAAGGGCATCTGCAAAGACATCGCCACAGGCGCTGCGGGTTGTGTCAGAGGAGCGTTCCACGAACGAGCCAGAGGGAGCAATCAAACAGCCCTTCAGCGGCCACACAGGCCATATCCGCCAGCTGCTCGATCAGTACCAGGCGATGCCCGACTACTATGGCCGTCCCTGGCAGCTGCGGCGGACGTTTGAACCTGTCCATGCCGAGCGAGCCGCCCAATGGTTCTTTGACTTGGGGGGGCGCGGCGCGATCAAAACGATGGGGTCCCGACTACAAAACGTTCTTATCGCATCGGCAACTATTTCCGCTCTGCGGGATATCCATGGCGATCGCGTCCGGGCCTTGATTTTGGGAGACTCTCCGGAACGATTGGGGGAGTGGCGGCGCGGACTACAGGACTGTCTTGGCATCTCTCGCACCGATTTTGGAGCCCAGCGGGGTGTTGTCCTATTTGAAGCACCCGAGGCAGTAGCTCAGCGTGCAGAACGCCTCGTGGAACAGGGTCAAATGCCGCTAATTTTGATTGACGAGGGGGAAGATAAAGTTAGCCTATCGCTGCTGCAGTTTCCCCTATGGCTTGCCTTTGCTCCAGACCCAGCTGACCCACTATCGCTTTATTAGCTGAACGTTGTGTCTGTGTCAGTGGTTACTAATTTTAAAGCCTGTACCGCTAAGAGGCTCAATCACGATTACACTAAATACGGCTCCTAGCAGCGTATTTAGGCAAAATCTATGACTTGGCTTGTCTGGTTGAGCAGCGTTTTTGCGGTCGCTTACATGATCGGCTCATTCCCAACGGGATACCTAGCTGGTCGGCTTCTCAGAGGTATTGATATCCGTGAGCACGGCTCGGGGGCAACAGGGGCAACCAATGTGTTGCGCGTTCTAGGAAAGGGTCCAGGGGCAGCGGTCCTGATAACCGATGTTTTAAAGGGAGCCTCTGTCGTGATTCTGACGCGATGGATCGGCCACTTGCCCGGTATAACTATCCCTCACCCCGCCAGCACAAGCGCCGCATCATGGCTGTCGTGGTTGGCAGTAACTGCTGGGCTCGGCGTTTTGCTAGGGCATAGCCGCTCAATTTGGCTCGGCTTCTCTGGGGGGAAATCAGTTGCATCGGGCCTAGGGGTGCTAGCCTCTCTTCACTGGCCGACAGCCGTAATCGCCCTCAGCATCTTCGCAGTTATATTGGCCATCTCCAAAATTGTCTCGCTGAGTTCAGTCATCACAGCACTATCGGCTCCTGTCGTCGCTGCTGTCCTCAGTCGTCCTTTACCTATAGTGGTGTTTCTCTTGGCCGCTGCAGGCTATATCACTATTGCTCACAAGACAAACATCCAGCGCATCTTGAATGGTACTGAGTTTAAACTGGGCCAAAAGGGTAAGACGGCATGACAGTTTGTTGACTATCCGGGTGACTGAATTAAAATCAGTATAGTTGTACTGCACATGTTGCATTAGCATATTGCTAATCCCCCAATCTCAGTGAGAACGCTAGCGAGTGTATATTAAGCGCGTCGAATTATCTCACTTCAAGTCGTTTGGCGGTACGACACAGATCCCGCTGCGCGACGGGTTTACCGTGATTTCCGGCCCCAATGGCTCGGGGAAGTCTAATATTTTAGACGCGCTGTTGTTTGCGCTAGGGCTATCCACCTCCAAGGGGATGCGGGCCGAAAAGCTGCCAGACTTGGTGAACCAGAACCACAGCAGCCGTAGCCGCACCATGGAGGCCAGCGTCTCCGTCACTCTAGCTCTAGAAGATACGGAAGAGCTAGAGGCTGAGCATGACGACGCTGAGCCTGCTGAAGCGGCCTTGGCTGGCCACAGCGCCAACGGCCAGTATCCCGACGGGTTAGGACAGGGCGATGGCGCTGACCCGTCTGATAACGGCATATCCAGCAGCAGCGAGGCTAAAAACAGTAGCACCACAGCATCTGACGTTAGAGAATGGACCGTGACGCGAAAGCTGCGGGTTACAGCTCAAGGAACCTACACCTCCACTTACTTCATCAATGACGAATCCTGTACCCTAAGCCAGCTCCATGAGCAGATGCAGCGGCTGCGGGTATACCCTGAGGGCTATAACGTGGTGCTCCAGGGGGATGTCACCAGCATTATTTCCATGAATCCGCGAGAGCGACGGGAAATTATTGATGAGCTGGCTGGTGTGGCCGCGTTTGACCGCAAAATCAATCAAGCAAAAGAGAAGCTAGATGCTGTCCACGAGCGAGAAGAGCGGTTTCGCATCGTGGAAAAAGAGTTGACGGTCCAGCGCGATCGCCTCGCCAAAGACCGCATTAAGGCCGAAAAATACCAGCAGCTGCGGCAGGATTTTCAGACCCGCAGCCGCTGGGAGGCTGTGCTGGTGTGGCGCAATCAGCAGCGCCGCATCGCCCAATGTCAGCGAGACATTGCCAACGCTGAGACAACAATTCAAGAGGTCATCGAGCAGCATCAGCAGCTCCGAAACGACATCACCGCAAAAACCACAGAGCTAGACCAGCTCAACGTTAAAGTCAAAGCAATGGGGGAGGAAGAACAGCTGGCCCTACAGTCTAACCTCGCCACCCAAGAGGCCGAACGCCGTCAGCTCCTGCGGCAGGAGCAAGTCGCGCAGGGGGCCGCGCAGGAGGCTGAACGGCTGATGGAGCAGACCCGACAGGAGATGCAGGCGCTAATCCAGACCCAGCAAGAGCAGCAGCAGGAGCAGCAAACGCTTTCCTTGCGCCTTGGTGAGCTAACGGACCAGCGGGACCAAGCCCAGCGATCGCTAGACCAGGGGCGAGAGGCGGCCAACGCCGTAGCGGCGGCGTCGGAATCTTGGGTGCAGCAGCAGACAGCCCTGCGACACCAAGTTGACACTCTGCTGGCGGAGGTGGACCCCCTGCGCACGGAGCAGGCGCGGCTGCAGGAGCGCATCCATCAGCTCACCCAAACCCTTGAAACCCAAACCGCAGCCCACCAAGAGGCTCAGCAGCAGCTAGCCCAAGCGCAGGACCAGCGCCAAGTCATGGGTAACCCGAACCAGGCTATTGAGCAAGTGCAGGCGATCGCCAGTTCCCTAGCGGCGACAAAGCAGGAGCTACAGCTGCAGCAAGAAACCCAGGCCCGGCTGCTGCGGGAGCAGCGGGATAACCAGCGAAAATTAGACAAGCTAGAGGCCCAGGCCCAAGCCACCCAAGAATCCCAAGGCACCTACGCCACCCAAATCCTCATCCAAACTGGGCTGCCGGGCGTTTGCGGCCTCGTAGCCCAGCTGGGTCGAGTGGACCCCCAATACCAGCTGGCGCTGGAAATCAGCGCCGGGGGGCGGCTAGGGCACTTGGTGGTTGAAGATGATGGCGTGGCGGCGGCGGGGATTCGTCTGCTCAAGGAGCAGCGCGGCGGACGGGCTACGTTTTTACCCCTGACTAAAATTCGCGCCCCGCGCCTCACCGCGATTTCCAAGTGGAAGAGCCCCACCGGGTTTATCGACTATGCCGTCAATCTGGTGGGCTGCGACGATCGCTACCGGGACATCTTTGGCTACGTCTTTGGCAGCACCCTGGTTTTCGAGACCCTAGGCGACGCCCGACAGAACTTGGGCCAATATCGCATGGTTACCCTGGACGGTGAGCTGTTGGAGGCCAGCGGCGCGATGACCGGCGGCTCCATGGGGCGACGGCAGGGGGCGCTGCACTTCGGCACAGCGGAAGCCGGTGAGTCGGCGGAGGCCAAGGCACTGCGGCAGCGGCTAGAGGACATTGAGCGCATTCTGGATCGCTGTGAGGGGGCGATCGCCCAGCTCAGCGTCCAGAGCCAAACCCAGGCGGACGAGCTGGCCCAAGCGCGGGACACCCAGCGCGATCAGCAGATCACCGTTACCCAGGTGGAGCAACAGATTGCGGCGCTGACCCAGCAGCAGCAGCAGCGGCAGCGGCAGATGGATCAAAACCAGACGGAGCTAGAAACGGCACAGGTTCGGCTACACCACATTCAGCAGCAGCTTCCGATGCAAGAGCAGCAGCTCCAGCAGCTGCGACAGGCGTTGAGCGAGCTAGAAGCTTCTCAGACCCACAGCGAGTGGCAGCAGGCTCAGCAGCAGATCCAACAGCAGGAGGAACTGCTGAACGAGCGCCGTTTGGCGCTGCGCACCGCCGAGA
>JBARYO010000423.1:0-7155 GCA_049647905.1 Elainellaceae cyanobacterium
CTCGGTATGGACCGACACTATGGTTATGCCAAAGAGCGCCCCCAACCCTGAGGCGGCCTACGCTTGGATGAACTTTATGCTGGACCCCGAGATCGCGGCAAAGGCGGTGGAATCGCTCTACTTCGCCACCCCCAACCAAGCGGCCTACGACTTGCTCTCAGACGAGCTGAAGGATAACAAAGATCTGTTCCCACCCGAGGAAATCCTCGCCAAATGTGAGGGGATTGCCCCGGTTGGCGATGCGACCGAGCTGTACGAGAGATATTGGACTGAGATCACCAGCGCGTAAGGAGTCACCATGCCTCAGCGAATAAACACTAGGGGATCTAGAGGGCTGCAGCTAGGTCGCTCATCCCGCCGTCACTTTCTTCAGGGTTCTGCAGCGGCCCTGTCGGCGATCGCCCTCTCCAACTGCAGCCGCCAGATCTCAGACGTACAGGCGGAGGACCAATCGTCAGGGAGCCAACCTTCTGGGGGTGAACCCTCGGGGACTCTCAATGTGTACACTTGGGCCGACTACAGCGACGATGAGCTGGTGGCCCAGTTCACCGAAGAAACCGGCGTCGAGGTAATCGTCGATATCTATGAGTCCAACGAGGCCATGCTGGCCAAGCTGCAGGCGGGGGGTGGCGACAAGTACAGCGTCATGTACCCCTCGGACTACATGGTGGCGCAGATGATCACCCTGGGCCTGCTCAGCGAGCTGGACCTCGACCGAGTCCAGGGCTTGGATACCCTGCAGCCCAAATGGGAAGACCCCGGCTATGACAGCGGCAACGCCCACAGCGTGCCCGTGAGCTGGGGCACTACCGGGTTTATCTACAACTCCGACGTGCTCACCGACGGTCCAGAGGACTGGGACTATTTGTGGGACAACAAGAGCCGCCTGTCCCGCCGCATGACCCTGCTGGACGACATGCGCGAGACCATGGGGGGCATGCTCAAATCTCTGGGCTATTCCTATAACGAAACAGACCCAGACAAGCTAGAAGAGGCCTACAAGCGCTTGGCGGACCTCAAGTCTGCGGTGTCGTCGTTCAAGTCCTTCGGCTGGGAAGACCAGATGTTTGGCGGCGACAGCCTGCTGGCGATGGTGTATTCCGTGGATGCCATTGAGGCGACCTTGAAAAGCTCAAAGCTCAGCTACGTCATTCCCCAAAGCGGCTCCTCGGTGTGGACAGACACTATGGTGATTCCCAAGGGGGCTCCTAACCCTGACGCGGCCTACGCCTGGATGAACTTTATGATGACGCCAGCGGTGGCGGCGGCAGCGGTGGAGCGACTCAAGTTTGCCACCCCCAACCAAGCGGCCTTTGATCTGCTGTCCAGTGACCTGACGGAAAACGAGAACTTGTTCCCGCCTGAAAAAATCTTGGCTAACTGTGAGGGCATTGCGCCTGTGGGGGACGCCACCGACCTGTATGACCGCTACTGGACGCAGATCAAAAGTCTGTAGGACTTTATTTTGGCCAACCGCATTCTCATTTGGTACCGCAATGATTTGCGGCTGCATGACCACGAGCCGCTGACGCAGGCTTTGAACTCTGGAGCCCAGGTCTTGCCTCTCTACTGCTTTGACCCCCGTCAGTTTGGCACCACGGCGTTCGGCTTTCCGAAAACCGGACCGTTCCGGGCGCAGTTTCTGCAGGAGAGTGTGGCGGATTTGCGGGAGGGGTTGCGATCGCTAGGTAGTGACCTGGTGATTCGCTGCGGTGAGCCAGAGGTCATTATTCCAAAGCTGGCGGAATCGTTAGACATTAGCGCCGTCCACTACTACCGCGAAGCCACCGCAGAAGAGACGCGGGTGGAGCAGGCGTTGGCCAAAGCGCTGCTGCCCCTGGGTACCAAGCTGCGATCATTTTGGGGCGCGACGCTGCACCATGTCGATGATCTGCCGTTTGAGCTAGGTAAACTGCCCGATGTCTTCACCCAGTTCCGCAAAGCCATCGAAAAGAACTCCACCGTTTATCCCACCGCCCCGGCCCCCAGCACTCTCGAAGCGCTGCCCGACGTAGAGGTAGGCGAGATGCCGACGCTGGAGCGCTTAGGCGTTGATCCTAAGCGCTCAGACGAGCGCGGCGTGCTGCCTTTTGAGGGCGGGGAGATGGCGGGGAAGCAGCGGCTAAACGACTATTTTTGGCAGCAGGATGCGCTGCGCCGCTATAAGCAAACCCGTAACGGGATGCTGGGCGCGGACTATTCCTCCAAATTGTCGCCCTGGCTAGCCCTGGGCTGCCTATCACCGCGCTATGTGTATGAAGAGGTGCAGCGCTATGAAGCTGAGCGGGTGCAAAACGACTCAACCTACTGGCTGGTGTTTGAGCTGCGCTGGCGCGACTACTTCCGGTTTGTGGCCCTCAAGTATGGTGACGCGCTCTTCCGACCCTCTGGCATTCAAGGGATAGAGATTCCTTGGGAGCACGACTGGGACCGCTTCGAGCGCTGGCAAAAGGGGGAGACGGGTTTCCCGCTAGTAGATGCCAATATGCGAGAGCTGGCGGCGACGGGCTTCATGTCTAACCGAGGGCGGCAAAACGTAGCCAGCTTTTTGACTAAAAATCTGGGCATTGACTGGCGCATGGGGGCGGAGTGGTTCGAGTCGCGGCTGGTGGACTACGACGTCTGCAGCAATTACGGTAATTGGAACTATACCGCTGGAGTGGGCAACGATGCGCGGGGCTTTCGGTACTTTAATATCCCCAAGCAGTCGAAGGATTATGACGCTAAGGGCCATTATGTGAAGCATTGGCTGCCGGTGCTTTCGGATGTGCCTGCTAGCAAGGTGCATGAACCCTGGACACTGTCGTCGGAGGAGCAGAAGCGCTGTGGCGCTCGCATTGGAGTGGATTATCCTAATCCGATTGTGGATTTGTATAAGTCGGTGAAGCACAACGAGCGGCGGTATAACGAGGCGGTGGGGTGAGATCCCGGGGTTCTTGTGTAGGGATTGGGAAAACGTCAGCTTCTGGAAGAACCCCGGGATCTGGCGATCGCGTTGGGATTGGGGGGAAGAACCCTGGGATCTGGTGGGGCGTTTGAGAATGCTGGATATCGATGCAGCACGTTGCCTTGAGCTATGCCACGCCGCAAGACCGCCTTTCTCCCAGGGTATCATTACCATCTCTACAATCGAGGCAACAACTGCCAGAATATCTTTTTTGGGCGGGAGAACTATCGATTTTTTCTGACCCTGTTCCGTCGCTACTTGGTTGAGCCACAAAGTTCTGCCTGCGCTTTGCCGACACTCGACGTTGTCGCCTACTGCCTGATGCCGAACCATTATCATTTTTTAGTGCGTCTACGGGAGAGCAATCTGTCGGAGCAAATGGGATTTTTCTCCTTGGCGTACACGAAAGCGATCAATCGGCGCTTCAGGCGATGTGGTTCATTATTCCAGGGGCGGTTTCAGGCTATTCATGTTGGTAAAGAGGCGTATCTGACAAATTTGACGCGCTATATTCACTTGAATCCGGTTAAGGCTGGACTTGTTGAGCGGGCGGAGGAGTGGGAGTTCTCTAGCTACCGGGATTATGTGGAGCTGCGTCGAGGGACTTTACCTCAGTTTAGTGAAGTACGGGGCGGTTCAGCGGCGGGCTATCGGGCGTTCGTGGAGGGTGACGACTATTCGCAGCCAGCACTTCTACGTTTGATGTTGGACTTCTAAAAGCAAGATTCCGGGGTTGAACAACCCTGGGATCTTGGCAACTTAGCGATTTCACATATTTTGTGGGGAGGTAGGATAGAGTTTTTTGCACAGCCATAGGACATCGCTTTTGGAAGTCGTGGTACTAGTACAGCAGAGCCTTTGGGACGAGTGGAACATACCGGCAGAAGAGATTGAAGCTGTGGCAAAAGAGTTTGTTTTGGCAAATCGTCTCAACCCTGACATTGCAGCCGTTCAATTTACGGATACGGTCTGACGTTGGGTGCCAGGTAACAAAGTTCTGAAATGCCTAGTTGGCTGTGTGCAGAGGGATCGAAATAATTCTTTTGGAGCAAGCTAAAGCCTTTACGCGTTACACTTTACAAGCCTCGGTGCGAGAGAGGACAACCCATCAACCCCCCACGAACCCATAACCCAAACGCAACACGGGAGGTGGCCTTTTTCGGCGGAGGTATCAAATGTTGCCTCTGAGTAATTTATGTAGGAATCGTTCACTCGCCATCCTACGCGATCGCAAAATTTGTTCCAGATTTCATCACCCGGATATTTGCCGTCTAACTTAGCACCACACTCGACACAAATTTCTTTTTGGACGCTGAAGCCAAAGCGTCCGTTGCTATATTTCACCCAGAGGCGATCGATAGTCTTGAGGTCAGTGCAGGGGAAGTTGAGCAAGTCGTTACTTGCTACATCGAACCAATGCTCTTTTGCGATCGCCTTTAGCGTTCGATCAGATGTTTCTTTGTTTGCCTCTTTCCATTTCCCGGCCTTCAGTAAGTCGCGCAGATGCCTATAGTCAATCCCCTTTTCCGAACTCAAGTCATCAGAGTTTGGAATTCCTGGCTTCAGGGTTTCAAATATAGTTGGTCTATAGCGGTTTCGCGTCCAGTGAGGTATTGCCAGAAGCTCAAGGTCTTTGAATTCTTACGTATCCATGCCCTTCACTCGATCTGAAAATGCTATATCCCTCTTTAGTCACTTCAGGTGCAAAGAAATTAGGATAATAGAGGAAGGTCATCTATACGTTTTTCCTTTTACCAATGTCTGCCGCAAGAGAAGCTCGCCCGACTATCGGGTTCGTTGACGAATACTGCCAGCTGTACGAAGGGCTATTCCCTCAAGTCCGCAGTTACGAAGCCTTCAAGCTGCTTCACCTGGGGATGATTAGCGACATCAAGCGCAAATCACTGCCAGCGATCGCCAGAGCGGCAGGTCTTGCGAACCATCAAATGCTGCATCATTTCCTCACAGAGTCACCTTGGAGTGCGGCGCAGCTGCGACAAAGGCGATTAGAGGTGATCTTGAAGGTGCTGAACGGTCGCAAGTTGATTCTGTTGATTGACGAGACGGGGGACTGCAAGAAGGGGAAAAGTACTGACTACGTGAAGCGGCAGTACATCGGCAATGTGGGCAAGAAGGAGAACGGTATCGTCGCTGTGAGCGCCTACGGTCTGGTTGAGGGGATGGTGCTGCCCTTGGCGTTCGAGGTGTTCAAGCCGCGCGAACGGCTTACCGAAAGCGACGAGTATCGGAGTAAGCCGCAGATAGCAGCAGCAATGATTGAAGAGCTGCAGCGGGTAGGGTTTCGCTTCGAGCTAGTGCTAGCCGACAGCCTCTACGGAGAAGCAAAAGCTAACTTTGTCCATGTGCTAGACAAGCTGAAGCTGCCCTACATCCTGGCGATTCGCAGCAACCACGCGCTGTGGCTACCCGAGGACCAGGAGGTTTACTCGTTGCCCTGGCAGCCTTTTGAGCGCACCTTCAGCAACGGCACTAGCGAGACGCGCTACATGCAGGAGGTCATCTACGGCAAAAGACGAACTAAGCAGTACTGGCTTTTGACCACTGACCCCGAAACACTGCCTGACAATTCGACCTCTTACGTGATGGTGCGTGCCCCTAACATCAAGCTGGAAGAGATTGGCGATAGCTATGGGTTTAGAACCTGGATTGAGTATGGCTTCAAGCAGGCCAAAGATGCTTTAGGATGGGCCGATTTCCGCATGACCCGCTATGAGCAGATTGAGAAGTGGTGGGAGATGGTCATGAGCGCTTTTCTGATGGTGAGCTTGTTTTCAGATGCGTTCAATGACACCTGCCCGCTTGCCCACCAGCGCTTTGCTCGCCACCCGTGGTGGCAGAACCAGAGCGGATGGAAGAATCTTTTGAACAACTTACGATTGGTCGCGGACCCTATTCTCTGCTTCAACCGCCTCAAGCCCTGGCTGACGGTGGTTGCAGTCGAACCGCTACGTGATGGGCTCAAGCAGTTGATGTCGGTAATGGACCAGTTCTTTTGTCCCCGGATACGACATCTCCTTACCGATGACCCTCTTTCATCTGCTTAAAGTGATAAAAGAGGGATATATTCTACGGATATTGATAGAGGTTGGGATCCGTTATCGATGCTCTACTTTAGGGTGGCCGCTGTTACCGCTAGACAGCCCCAGCCCACCAAAAATGCCACGCCACCCAGGGGTGTAATTACCCCCAGAGTTTTGATGCCCGATAGGCTCAAGCCATAAAGACTTCCGGAAAACAGCGCCACCCCCACCACGAACGCAATCCCCGCTGTGGATAGCCAAGGGTTATCCTCACTGCGCAACAGTACCCCCACAAAGAGCAGGGCCAAGGCGTGGTACATCTGATACTTTGCCCCAGTTTCAAAAATCTCTAGAGCGCGATCGCTCAGCTGTGCCTTAAGGGCATGGGAGGCAAAGGCCCCGCCCGCCACAGATAGACCGCCCAATATGGCGGCAACGACTAGAAAGAGCTTGGCCATGGGGTATCCTCATCGGTGTACTTCTGAATTGTAAAAGGGTTGGCGATGAGCACCGTTACACTATATGAGCTAGCGGGAGAAAGTAATGATTATCGCTTCAGCCCCTATTGCTGGCGGGCACGGCTAGCACTGGCCCACAAAGACCTCACTGTAGATACCGTTCCCTGGCGCTTCACCGAGAAGGATGCGATCGCCTTTTCGGGGCAGGGAAAAGTGCCGGTGCTAGTGGATGATGACCGCACCGTCACGGACTCTTGGGCGATCGCAGAGTATCTAGACGAACGCTATCCTGCTGACCCGCTGCTGGGCAATGCCGAGACTGAAGCCCTGTGCTATTTTCTCAAGTGCTGGGACGAAACAGCGCTGATTCGCGACCTAGGGCCTGTCATTATCTTGAATGTCTATAACCACCTGCACCCTAAAGACAAAGCATACTTTCGGGAAACCCGAGAAGCCCAGATTGGGCGATCCTTAGAAGACTTTTCAGCCGATGTCGAGTCCAAGCTAGATCTATTTCGCAAAGCGCTGTCCCCAGTGCGGCGAACGCTGCGCCATCAACCTTTCATCGCGGGTACTGCGCCCAATTTCGCTGACCATATTGTGATGGGGCGGCTGCAGATGGCGCAGGTCGCCTCACCGCTTCCCCCCTTAGCGTCGGACGATCCAATTTTTGATTGGCGGCAGCGCATGGTGGAGCGCTACCCTATAT
>JBARYO010000424.1:0-7050 GCA_049647905.1 Elainellaceae cyanobacterium
GTATAGCGATCGCTTCTTCCGGGTTGTGGATGGCATTCTCGTCTCTGACGATTCACCAGAAGCTAAGCTGCGCCAATACTGCGGGCTGTTTGAGGCCACTCTCGACAGCGGTAATCAAGACAAAGCCTGCCTTTACGGCATGATGGGGGCTGAGCTTGTTGGCTTGAGCCATTGCTTAGCTGAAAAAGTCTGCCAATTTTACCACAATAGTGAAGCTCGGTTGGCGGCACTCCTGGACGCTGGACGCGACGCTGGCGACTTTCGCTTTGAAGGAAGTGCCGAGGACTTGGCGGCGCTGATTTTAGCCTCAATGCAAGGTGGCCTCTTGATTGCACGGGTTCACGGCGGGCCTGACAAGCTCCACCGTGAGATTGAGCAATTGATTGCCCTTGTGAAGGGGAGCTAAATTTTTTTAGATGTTTAACATCCTCCCAGTAGGAAGTAAGATTCACAAGTCGATATTTTGATCAGACCGTAGCCCTGCGCCTTCCACTGCTGAAGAACTCGTCACCACGAGGTAGCCCAATCATGCCCTTCCTAGACTTGAATGACCTGCCGATTGATGTGAAGCAGAGGACCACCCGCCACAGCCTCAGTTCCGGACAGCTCTTGATGCAGCAGGGAGATCCTGCCGAGCAGCTTTACTTACTTAAATCGGGATTGCTACGGCTGGTAGGCTTTGTAGGCGATCAGACGGTGACCCATTACTTCGTTGATAAAGGGGAGCTATTTGCCGAGAGTGTTCTCTACTTCGATGCCTATGCCTGTACGGCGATCGCAGAGGTGCCTTCTGAGGTCATTGCTATCCCTAAAGAAGACTTTGCTGCTGCCCTGCGAAAAAGCCCTACCCTCACCGAACGCTACTTAGCCAACCTCACTCACCGGTTCCGGAGCGTCAAAGCCCTACTGGAGCTGCGTAGCATCAGCTCAGCCCGTAGCCGGTTATTGTGCTATCTGATGCAGCGGCGACCGATAGGGGGAACGACGATTACCCTTGACAAACCCCTACGTTCGGTTGCCAGCGAGCTAGCTATGGCCCAAGAGAGCCTATCTCGGCTGCTGTCACGCCTAGAGTCAGAAGGTATTATCAGCCGCAAGCGACGCCGCATCTCATTGTCTGAAGACTGGGTCCGTGAACTAGAGGACTCACCATGAATTCAGGTTGGACCCGTTCCGAATCCCCCTTCCATGCTGGTGAACAAGCCGTGCAGACCCGCATGGGGGTGCGGGAGAAGATGGAAACCTTTGGTCGCAAGGTCATTCGGGACCACATGCCAGACCAGCATCGGAATTTTTTTTCACGACTGCCTTTTCTAATTGTAGGTACCACCGACGCTCAGGGTCGTCCCTGGGCCTCCATCCTCACCGGCCCCCCAGGGTTTATCACCGCTCCCAATCCACGCCAGCTGCAGATTGCCACCCAACCTCTGTTTGGCTCCCCCCTAGCGGATAACCTTCGGGTCGGCGCAGACATTGGTATCTTAGGCATCCTGCCTGCCAACCGCCGCCGCAACCGCCTTACCGGACATATCAGCGCCGTGAATGCAGCCGGGATCACAATATCTATTCTGCAATCTTTTGGCAACTGCCCCCAGTACATTCAAACCCGCGAAGTGGAGGTTTTGCCGACCATTCATAGCCCCCAGCAAGCGCGAGAGATTACCGGAGGCGACGGCCTAGACGATACCGCTCGTACGCTAATTTCCCAGGCAGATACCCTATTTATTGCCACCAGCCATACTGCGCAGGACAATAACCCTGCTTCAGGGTCAGATGCCTCACACCGGGGTGGCAAGCCTGGATTCGTTCAGCTTGAGGATGACCGAACCGTTGTATTCCCTGATTTTACCGGCAACTTCTACTACAACACAGTGGGCAACATTCTGATGACGGCTAAAGCAGGCATGACGTTTGTCGATTTCGACACCGGAGATCTGCTTTACCTTACGGGACAAGCCAGCATCGTTTGGGATGGTCCAGAGGTGGAGGCGTTTCAAGGGGCAGAGCGGCTAATTCGGGTTCAAGTTGACTCTTGGAGACGGGTCGCCTTTAGTCTCCCGCTGCGGTTTCAATTTGGGGAGTATTCTCCTTTTTTGGATCGCACCGGCAGTTGGGATGCTGTAGCTGCCGTCAATCCTTCAACGGCTACTGACATCGACCCCAGTTAAAGGTTGCACAATTCGTCTTCCACATGCCGCTGACCACTGAAAACCACTACCACAAATTGGAGAGTATTATGGCCGCTACTCAAGGCGCTCATCACATCGGACTGACCGTCCCTGATCTAACCGCAACCCGCGATTTCTTCGTCAATACCCTAGAGTTTAAGCAAGTGGGCGAGGTGCCGAATTATCCGGCCATATTTGTCTCAGACGGGACGCTGCTGCTCACCCTATGGCAGGCTACTGATCCAGACAATGCAACGCTCTTCGATCGCAAGAACAATATTGGTCTGCACCATTTCGCCCTCAAGGTGGATGGCTTAGACACATTGAACGCTTTACATGACGCCTTGAAAACGACGCCAGGGGTTGACATTGAGTTTGCCCCTAAGCCTCTAGGTAATGGCCCAACACAGCATATGATGTTTTACATTCCTGGCGGGGTTCGTATGGAGCTGATTGCGCCAGGGGGGTAGCCATGCGGGGTAACACCATGGCACGATAGGCTGTCATTCGCCTCGATGCGATCGCACTGAGCGTGCCCGCCAAGGCGACGCTTCCACAATACTTGATTACAACTTAGCTGACCCTGGTGGATCTGTCCGATAATTTAGTACATGAATCCTAGTGGTAGCGCCCATGGCAAAGCAAGCAACGCGTTCAACAGAAGAGGCGGAATGACCCAAAGGAACGACCCAAAGCCGCATTCTCGTCGATGAGAACGGCGATATTGCGAGCGGCGGCATTGATTTCGCGCCCGATTAGCTCATCGAAATTTTGTCGCCCGACCGAAGCCAACTGCGCGTGACGCGGAAGATTTTGCACTGTCTATGTCAGGGAAGTCAGTTGGGTTGGCTGATCGATCCGAATGAGCGGGTCGTACTGGCCTATCGACCGGAACGCCTACCTGATGAGCTAACGGGGGATGAATGCCTGCCTATAATTGCTGGAGTTGATCTGAGTCTAACTGTGGCGCAGCTATTTGGTTGGCTAAAAATTGGTTCTTCGGGGACGCGCAATCCTTGATGGTGCCTTTGCATATGGGCAACATGTCTCCATAAGGGGTTTGCGATGGTTTCGGTGCAGATACGTTTGCTGGGGCGTTGGCGTTAGTGGGAAAACGGTAAGCACTTGGGAACGGGGTATCAGCGTTCCTAGCCTGACGGTGCTTCAAATGAAGAAGCTATGTGAAACACTAGACGTGACACTCAGGGAATTACCGGACGACTTCAAATCAGGGTGAGATTATATTTAAAGGTGGGCAGACTATCCTCATTCATTTCAAGCCACCTTGGCAATAAGTGGCTAGCCACAAGTAACCGGTGTTGGGGTTCGCCCCCCGCCGGGGGGCGAACCTCCAAGCAGCGTCGTTTATTTATGGCCTTCTACTTATGTACCGTCTTTAGACAAACATGTCGGAAAAATCGGTAAATTACTTCGAGTCTGATCAAACGCGACTTCCCCACTCTGAAGATGTTAGCATCGGCACGCTTTCCGGGCTGTTTGCCAATACAACCAACTCATATAAGTACATTCTCTTTCTATCTATTCTAGACATCTTAAAGCGAAGGAACTTTGACGTTTCTGAGAGTATCACCTTCAAAGATTTGGTTGTTGAAATACTGTCAAATGCTTGGTACCCTCACACGTACTTTAAGCTGTCTTTTGGTAAGCAGGATCAAATCACGAAGAATCTTGACTCACTAATTTTAGAAATTGGCGAGCCTATACTAAAGTTTACTGACACCGACAAAACGCTTTTACGGGCAACTATTGCTGCTCAAGACCTGGAGAAAGCGACGCAGAGGCTTGTCCGATATGTTCCATTTCGGCTGATTGTTCCTTTCTTCAACAAAGAAATGAGGCCGGTCAAGGACAAAGGGAATACCCGCGATAGCGCCATACCCAGGGCTGCCGAGGCATACTTTGATGAGAAGAAACCACTATATCGATTTGATTCCGATCAATATAGTTCATGTGGTGCAATCGTCATTCATCCCTCATGGGCAGCTTATTTGCAGGAGCATTACGCCATTGTCAGGGGATGGGCATCTTGGGAATGGTTGAGATACATGCAGAAGCGCAATCCTAACGCACCTGGATTGATCTACAAGCTATTTGCACCGACGAAGCGATCATCATTAACAAAACAGACAAGCTATTGGAAGACGGTTCTCAGAGAAGCTAACCTCAATTGCATTTATTCAAATCAAAAACTAGATATTGAGACTCTTTCGCTTGATCACTATCTGCCTTGGTCATTTCTTGCCCACGATCAATTGTGGAATTTGATTCCGACACTTCCTGATATTAATTCGTCAAAATCTAACAGTCTGCCGCCACCAGATTCATTTGACCGCTTTGTTAATCTGCAGCATTCTGCTTTAGACGCTTATTTTCGAGGCAGCAACCGATCCTACGACGGACTCATTAAGGACGACTACGCTGAAGGTCTCAGAATTTACGACATTGAAGATTTGCGCAATTTGAGAAAGTTGAAGAGTGCTTATGAGGAAGTGGTCCAGTCACAGTTGAGGCTAGCGACCAATCAAGGATTCAGCATCTGGCAGTCTCCTTACAGCGCCGCTTAATACTGAATCATATCGACATCCTCCACGTCAAACGCTACGCAGAACGCTTCGAGTGGACCCAACCCCTTCCCACCCAAATCCCCGGTCAATACATGAGCACCCTCAGCCGCCGCATCGCCGCCTTCAACACCCTCACCCGATACGGGTCCGCATCCTTCCGCCACACCACCCGACGCCCCCGCAGATCCGCACAACACAGCTCCAACCGCGCCAGCCAGCCTCGGCGATCGCCTCCCAATCATCTCGGTCTGTGGCCTGCTGGACAGGCCAAGCCATGACCGTGAACTTCGAGCTGCTGTGCCGTAAGCCGCTGCGTCCAATCGGTACGAAAGCCGATGCCGCGAGCCTGCCCTAGCAGGCCTAGAAGGTCTTCTTGCTGCGTGAGCCATCGAAATGATTCATATAGCGGATAAGCTGGGGTGAAAAAGGTCTCTTTCCGGTGCAGGATGGGCGGATTTTGGGCTGTGCTATAAGTCTCGCTCGGTAACCTTGTGGGTCACTAAGTTGACCTGAAAGCTGCGCTGTAGGGCCGGATGGGGATCGGTATCAAAAGCAGGATAGACCAAATACGAAATCTGCGGCTTACTGGTGCTGAATTTGATCAGCGTCGCCGCTGCAGCAGAACCCGGAGCGAGGCGTTGAGCCACAGCCTCGTAGGTCTGCAGCTCTTGAGCAAGGCCAGGCCGCGCCGAGCAATGGACATATAGCGCCTCGGGCAATCGTTTGCCCACGAGACTAGATCGGCAAAGCTCAGCGATGACGGCGATGGACGGTACGGCGGTCTGGTGCATCGTTATCGGCAACCAGGCGCAGCAGCATACAGGTTAATCTGCGATCGCCTCGCTTTTTGCTTTCTTTCCCCCATCCCGCTAGCTGCTGCTGTGAACGAAACAGCAGCAGCACCCTCAGCGCTCTTATTTCCGTAGCGCTTACAGAATCTGCGACAAGAACTTCTTCGACCGCTCTTCTTGTGGATTAGTAAAGAACTCCTCCGGCTTGGCATCTTCCACCAAAACGCCCCCGTCCATCAGCACCACCCGGTCGGCCACCTCACGGGCAAAGCCCACCTCGTGGGTTACCACCACCATGGTCATGCCATCATCGGCTAGGCCCCGCATCACGTCTAGCACCTCTCGCACCATCTCCGGGTCCAGCGCTGACGTCGGCTCGTCAAACAGCATCACCTTGGGCTTCATGGCCAAGGCACGGGCGATCGCCACCCGCTGCTGTTGACCACCAGAAAGCTGACCGGGGTACTTCTTAGCCTGCTCCAAAATTCCCACTCGTTCCAGCAGCCGCATGGCCTCTTGCTCCGCTTTGGCTTTGGCCCAGTGGCGCACCCAGATCGGCGCGAGGGTAACGTTTTTGAGCACGGTCAAATGGGGAAACAGGTTAAATTGCTGAAACACCATGCCCACCTCCCGGCGGATGGACTCAATATCCTTGAGGTCGTGGGAGATTTTGACACCATCAATGACGATGCTGCCTTTCTGGTAGGTCTCCAGGGCGTTGAAGGTGCGAATAAAGGTCGATTTACCCGATCCAGATGGTCCCATGACGACAACCACTTCCCCTTTATTGACGGTGAGGTCAACTCCCTTGAGGACGTGGAAAGCGCCATACCACTTTTCTACCCCTGTAGCCACAATGACGGGGCCACCGCTGCCGTTTTGAGCAGCTGTAGGATCGGTATAGGTTTCGGATACAGCCATTGAATTTTCTCCTAGAACGTAATAGTTATGGCATGGCCTGGGAGCGTTTTAGCCCAGGATGGAATCACTCAAAGACATTAGTGTCCCGTATTGAGCTGCTTCTCGATGCGACGGCTCCCCAACGACATGGCGTAGCAGAAGAACCAGTAGATTACCCCGATAAAGAGGTACACCTCCATGTAGCGACCCAGATAATTGGGGTTAGCCAACACCGAGTTACTGATACCTAAGAGCTCGATTAGACCTAAGGTTGCCAGCAGGGTGGTGTCCTGGAACAAGCTAATGAACTGACCCACCACAGCGGGAATCGCGGTCTTCAGCGCTTGGGGTAGCACAATAAACGCCACCGTCAGCGGCTTGTTGAGACCCAGGGAAATGGAGGCCTCGGTTTGCCCTCCGGGCACCGCCTGCAAACCCGCCCGCACGTTTTCAGCTAGATAAGCCGAGCTGAAGATAGTGAGGGCAATGATGGCGCGAATGATGCGATCAGGGCGAGCCCCCTCGGGTAGAAATAGGGGAATCATCACCTGACCCATAAACAAAATGGCGATCAGCGGAGTCCCCCGCACTAGCTCGATGTAGGCC
>JBARYO010000425.1:0-4524 GCA_049647905.1 Elainellaceae cyanobacterium
CAGTCGGGGCGTAGCATGCTATGCCCCTAACGTTGTTCTATCTCCTGGCCATATAAATTTGGGGTCACGCCGCTTGCCAGGCTTGGCGTAGGGGCTGCGGGAGAAACGTCGCGATTTCCTGCTGGCGATCGCTAGATAGTTCGCGCTTAAGCGCTGAGAATACGGCTTCTGTGGCCTCTTCAGGGCTTACACCACGGGATAGTCCGGCCTCTTGGCCGATGCGAAACAGGAATGTGCTGGTATCGATGGCAAGGGGGGGACGAATGCGGCTCAGAAGGCGTACAACCCAGTTTGTATCCTTCCAAATGCTCACGAGGGTATCCTGAGTGCTATCGCCCGTTGTCAGAAGCTTACCTTCAAGCTCAACAGCAACGCGGTCCGCCGCTTCAGTCGTCATCATATCTCGCAGGGTGCGAAATACGACCTCAGCAATATCCCGCGCGTCATAGAGGTCTTCTAAACCGGCCTGACGCTTTACATGTTCTAGCAGCATGCTCGTCGAAACGTCGCTATTGTTGCTTGCTGTATCGGAAGATGTCATCGCTATACCTTTTCTTAAAATCCAAATGCTAAACCGAGCGGTGGCGAAGCTAAACCGAGTGGACTACCACCGCGCAACGCATCTTACAGCATTGTTACACATTTCTTAACATTCTGTATAGCGGCGATCGCTAGCCTTTGACGCCACTTCCCGCTTCGGTAGGCACAATGTAGCGCTGCACAAACAAAAACACCAGCAAGATAGGGACAACCGATATCATCGAGCCTGCCGCAATTAGCCGCCAGTCTAGGGAAAAAGCCCCGGCGAGCTTGGCAACCCCGAGAGGCAGCGTGTAGTACGCTGGGTCGTCCAGAATAATTAATGGCCAGAGAAAATCGCTCCAAGAGCCGATAAACACAAAGATAGAGAGGGTAACCAAAGCGGGTCGTACCGCAGGCAGCATAACAAACCACCAAAGCCCCAGCTCTGAGCAGCCGTCCATCCGCCCCGCTTCTTCCAACTCCTTCGGCACGCCTAGAAATGCCTGACGTAGCAAGAAAATGCCAAAGGCTGAGGCGATCGCCGGAAACACGAGTCCTAGATAGGTGTTACGTAATCCTAGGTTCACCGCCAGAATGTGCAGCGGAATCATCACCACCTGAAATGGAATCAAAATCGTGCTGACGACCAGGGTCAATAGCATTTCTCGCCCAGGAAACTGAAGCCGCGCCAGGGGGTAGGCCGCCAGCGAGCACAGCAGTAGGTTTAGCAGCACCGTAACGCTGGCCACCAACGTGCTGTTAAACAGGTATCGCCCCATGGGATTGGTTTGCCACACCTGGATGACGTTCTGCAGCGTGGGTTCCTCGGGCCAAAAGCGCGGGGGAAACTGAACGATATTTTCTGCCGGTGACTTGAACGCGGTACTCAATAGCCACAGCATAGGCAGCAACATCACCAGCGCAATCCCTATCAATAAGACGTACAGGCCAACGCGCTGCAGAATAAGGCGGCGGTCCATTACGACACGCCTGCGCCATCTCGCTGCGGATGTAGGCTTTTCCCCTGCTGCTGAACGGTGTAAAGCCGATTGAGCGCATGCATGTAGGCTTGAGCAGAGGCCACAACGACGTCAGTATTGGCCGCATGTCCGGAGAACATCCGTCCCTCGTAGCGCAGGCGAATGGTGACTTCACCGATGGCGTCGATACCAGCGGTGACCGATTTTACCGTATATTCGATCAGCTGATTGGGCAGGTCAATAACGCGGTTGATGGCCTTATACACTGCATCCACTGGGCCTGTACCAATGGCCGCATCCATCAGTTCTACTCCCTCTGGAGTCAGGATGCACACCGTCGCGGTAGGTCGGGCATGGTCACCGCAGGACACCTGGACATGCTGCAGGGTATAGGCGATGGGATTATGCTGGGTTTCGTCGTTGACGATCGCCTCTAGATCCCAATCGCTCATCTCTTTTTTCTTGTCAGCTAGATCCTTAAATCTCAAAAACGCCTTGTTTAGATCCTGGTCTGTCAGGTCATAGCCCAGCTCCTGCAGACGGGTGCGGAAGGCATTGCGCCCAGAATGCTTGCCCAGCACGATTTGATTGTTGGTGAGACCAATGGACTCAGCATCCATGATCTCGTAGGTCAGCTTATGCTTCAGCACACCATCTTGATGGATGCCAGATTCATGGGCAAAGGCATTGGCACCAACGATGGCTTTGTTGGGCTGCACAAACATTCCTGTGAGGTTGGAGACCAGCCGGGAGGTCTTATAAATCTGCTGGGTATCGATATGGTGCAACGGCGCTTCAGACTCAGGCGATCGCCCAAAGAAAGGATTGAAATACTGTCGCCGCACGTGCAGCGTCATGACTAGCTCTTCCAATGCCGCGTTGCCTGCTCGCTCTCCAATGCCGTTAATCGTGCATTCAAGCTGACGTGCTCCATGCTTGACCGCCTCTAGGAAATTGGCTACGGCTAACCCCAGATCGTTGTGGCCATGCACCGAAATCACGGCTTGATCAATATTAGGGACATTTTCCGCGATGCCGCGAATTATTCCGCCAAACTCACTGGGCATGGTGTAACCCACGGTGTCGGGAATATTGACCGTCGTCGCCCCAGCAGCGATCGCTTGCTCCAGCACCTGGTAAAGAAACTCAGGGTCCGAGCGGCCAGCATCCTCCGGCGAGAATTCTACATCGTCGACAAAGGATTTTGCGTAGCCCACCATTTCCGGCACAATAGCCAGCACCTCGTCGCGGGTTTTGCGTAACTTGTGTTTGAGGTGAATGTCCGAGGTCGCAATAAAGGTATGAATGCGTTTGTGGGCGGCGGGCTGGAGCGCCTCGGCAGCGGTTTTGATGTCCTGATGGGTGGCTCTGGCCAGACCGCAAATTGTGGGTCCACCTTCGGTACCCACATTCTCGGCAATGCGCCGCACCGCCTCAAAGTCGCCAGGGCTAGCGAAGGGGAACCCAGCCTCAATGATATCCACCTGCAGCCGTGCGAGCTGGCGGGCGATCGCCAGCTTCTCATCGACGTTAAGTGTAGCGCCAGGGGACTGCTCCCCATCCCGAAGGGTGGTGTCAAAAATGATGATGCGGTCGGACTGGGGAGGCGCCATGGGTGACTTCTCGGCAGAATAACTATCCCCTGATGATAGCGATTATTTTGTTAGTTGTAGCCATCGCTTTTCTCGATGTTGTCGCGGATGCTGTTGAGGTCAATGTAGCGATCGGTGGCGTTTCGCAGCTCACGGGCAATCATCCCTTCAGTAGAGACCACGGTGATATGCGTATTTTTTGAGCGCAGTAGCTCAATGGCTCGCTCAAAGTCCCCATCACCACTAAACAAAATCACCTGATCGTATTGCTCAACGGTGTTGAACATATCCACGACGATCTCGATATCTAAATTCGCTTTTTGAGAATAGCGCCCCGAGTTGTCGTCGTAATATTCTTTTAACACCTTGGTTCGCACCGTATAACCCAGGCTAATCAGAGCATCCCGAAAACCACGCTGGTCTTGAGAGTCTTTGAGGCCGGTGTACCAGAAGGCATTAATTAGCCGAATGTAGGGATCATCAGTGAAGTAGCGCAACACCCGCCTTGGGTCAAAAAACCAACCATTTTTCTGCTGAGCGTAGAACATATTGTTCCCGTCTACGAAGATCGAAAGACGGCGTTTAGAAGCCATATATATTTCGCACCTATATCTATGTAAGTTTTTATAGTGGTGTGGGCAAATCTAATAACCAAGTGAATAAAATCACTAGAAAATAAAAATAAGCGACCCTTTAGATATCGAGCAGAATATATCAGGGAAAGGCAGATGTAATATGCACGAAGCATGAACCGCCCTTGCGGGTGCACCTACTCATACTTTACAGTACGTTACAGAAAACCCACAGCGCGGTGGCGTCCAAGAGGCTAGTCCAATACGCACCGATGCGAGTAACCGGCTTTGGCATCACCGCAAACGTTTGATACTAATAATCCATAGTTAGTTATTATAGAATTTTTGTCCGCGTTTACGCTATGTTACAGCCGTCGCCCGATTGTCCAGAAACGCTACAGGCTTTGAAGCTGCACTTCGATCAAGCCCCTTTACAGCTTGGCATCATGGCGTCCGGCAACGGAAGTAACTTTGAAGCGATCGCCCAGGCCATTGACGAGAAGCGACTGAATGCCCGTATTGCCGTTGTGATTTATAACAATCCTGGCGCGGGGATAGCCGCTAGAGCCGCCAAGCGTCAGATTCCCGCTTTGCTGCTCAACCACAGAGATTTCAAGCGACGCGAGGATCTAGATTGTGAGGTCGTCGCAGCGCTACAGCAACACAAGGTCACCTGGGTCATTATGGCGGGATGGATGCGTCGGGTCACGACAGCTCTGATCCAGGCATTCCCAAATCGCATTCTCAATATCCATCCCAGCCTGCTGCCAAGCTTCCCCGGCATGCATGCTGTCGAACAGGCGCTAGAGGCGGAGGTGAAGATTGCAGGCTGTACCGTTCATCACGTTGTACTAGAGG
>JBARYO010000426.1:0-9610 GCA_049647905.1 Elainellaceae cyanobacterium
GCAAACACGCCATTGAGTACAAAAATCTCTTCTCCGCCCCAGTGGCGATGGGGCTGAAACTGAGTTCCCGGTGCCCACTTCACCAGCGCCACCTGTTCCGTGCCGTGGGCATGGAGCGGCAGAACCTGTAGACCCGGCACTAGGCCAGGGGACCAGCCTCCATTACAAGTATCGATAGTGACCTGCTGCTGGTCCTCAGGTCTCATTTGCCGCAGTTTCACTAGAATGGTGCAACCGTCCTTGCTGTGAGGCGTATGGCTAGAGCCGACGGGGTTGCGCACGTAAGTTCCTGGGCCATAGTCACCATGTTCGTCGGAAAATATGCCGTCTAGCACCAAAAACTCCTCACCGCCGCCGTGGGTATGGGCCGAAAAGTAGCTGCGGGGGGCGTAGCGCACGATGGATGTGGCACGGGCGACCTCTTCGCCATTTCGCTCAATCATGCGTCGCTGCACTCCGGCCATGGGGGAGTCTTGCCAGGGCAATTCTTCGGTCGAAACGACTGCCCGCTGAGCTAAATCTGCATTGAGTTTCATCCCGTACCTCCAGAGATTCTAGACCTCAATGATATGTTGTTGACCGTACAGGTATAGCATAGCGTTGTGGGTTCGTGAGCCGTGACAAAGGCTGCCCTTGACCATTCGAGCAGAAAAGAAATGGCCTTTGAGCTACAGCTGCGGCAGACGAGCGCGTCTGATTTAGACTATGTGCTGACCGCCGAAACCCAGGCGGAAAATAAACCCTATATTATGATGTGGTCCCGAGACCGGCACCGTCAGGCGATCGCCGATGTCAATGTGGCCCATCTGATTGTGGAGCGTACGGCCCAAGCCGAGTCCCCCACGGTATCTAAGCGCGTCGGCTACCTGATTATGGTCGGCCTCCAGGATCCAGACCAAAGTATTCAGCTGCGCCGCATCGTTGTGACCGAAAAAGGGAGGGGCATCGGGCGTTGGGCCATGGCGCAGGTCAAGACCCTCGCGTTTGAAACCTACCAAGCCCATCGCCTCTGGCTAGACGTCAAGCCGTTTAACGATCGCGCCCGAGCCCTGTATAAGTCAGCGGGATTTGTCGAAGAAGGCCTCTTGCGGGACTGTCACAAAACAGAGAATGGCTACGAATCGTTGGTTATCATGTCCATGCTACGGCCCGAATTTGATACCGAAATGCTGGCGCGATCGCAAAAATCCTGAAGATATCTGCAGTATTGACCTATTCCTCTAGCGCTAATTGGTCAAATTTGGCTAGAATTCGCCCAGAGCCCGTACTACTTTCGATAGAGCCTCACCCCCATGGCCCATCATTCCCTACTGTCATTGCGTGCCCTACTGTCTCGCCACTGCACCTTGTCTCGTCAGCATCTTTTATCGCGGCAGCAGCTGCGCCGCGCTGCCAAGCTGCTGCTTTTGCTTGGGCTGAGCCTGCCGGGCATCGCCGCTGCCGACATCCATCGGGAGCTGAGTGAGCGAAACACCAACGCTGTTGAACCCCATCAGCGCCTGCCCCTTCCGGTGAGCAAGCTTGCCCCCAGCGATGTCGGATCTACTACGAACTCGGCGACAGACCCTGCCGCAGCGACAGAGAAGAAAACCCTAGCTATTGATTCCGCCGTGGGTAAAGCGGCTGAGAATGCAGTGACCGATGCGGACCCAGAGCGGCTTGCCGCCCTAGTATGGTCGGGGGCGTCGTTTCCTGTAGAAAACTTTCAAGCCTATACCTCTCCCTTTGGCTATCGCTCCTCCGCCACGGGAGGCTACAGTCAAGAATTTCACTATGGACTGGATATTGCGTCTCCCGTGGGTAGCTACATCCGCAGCTGGTGGTCTGGCACAATTGTTGAAATTAGCGACGGCAGCAACTGCGGTACCTCTGTTGTTGTCGAATCGGGCGACTGGACCCACATCTACTGCCATATGAGCGGCTATGCCCAAGTGCTGAACGGCAAAACACAGCTGGTGGACCGGCAGGCTGGACTGAGCTTGGTGGAAGGGCAAACCGTGACAGCAGGCGATCCCATTGGCCGCGTTGGTATGACGGGGCGCACTACTGGTCCGCATCTACATTGGGGTCTAAAATATCAAGGCAACTGGGTGGATCCGGCCTGGGTGGTTCAAGCGATGGCCGCAAGTCAGCAGGTTCTTTACGGCCAGCAGTAAGGGACCATGGGGAAACATAGGCGATCGCAGTGCTGCTGGTCCAATACGCGCCTACTCTGGGCTGCAGCCGCCTTGCTTATTGTCTGGATTTGTAGTCTCCCAGCGACCTCTCCATCTGCGATCGCCCAAGCGCCAGCATTGACAAATCCTGAGGCTGTGGACGAGGTCGTGGATGGCCCTAACGAACAGGACCCCATCTGCACTCTGAGCAGCCAGAGCGTGCGCGTGCGCATGGTCATGGGAGAAAAAGAGGATATCCGCACGCTGTTCTGCATTGAGGCTTGGTTCCAAGATAAATCGCCTCAAGAGCGCGCCGGTCGCGCGGGAGAGCAAATTCAGTCGGTGATGTCGGGGCGCATTAACCTCCAGTCCCTTGGTCTTCGCCAGGGGGCAGCTTTGGATGACGTGCTGGCGCCGTCTACGTCAGGCTCAGACAAAAATCTACCGCTGGATGAACAGTCCGTGGGCCTTGTTTCCGACATGCCATCGTTACGCGGCAGCGATCGGCTCATTTTCCTCGTGACGCCGCTGGATGTAGAACTAAACCGGCAGACCTCATCTCCCGACCGCTCGCAGAGCCAGACATCACCTGACGACCTATCCACAGTATCGCTGGCGATCGCTCGATTCGCCGCAGTTCAGGCGGCTGTCGATCAAGCCCCAGGCCAAGAATCATGGGTGACCTTCAGCTGGGGGCCATATTGGCCATGGCGATGGCGTCGCTCCGCCTTGCGTTTCTCAAAAGAGGGTGCAAGCTTGGCAGGAGCCGGGCAAGAGCGGCTGTTCCCAGTCCACAATTCTGGTGACTTTTATAACGCGGCCTATCGGAGCATAACGGTCACTCAGCACATCAGCGTACTGACCAGTCGCCTACCCTATCAGCGCATAACGCTTAAGGCAATGTCGCGAGACGGAGAAGATTGCGATGCTGTCTCATCCTGCGCCCTGACAACCGGCGACATTGGGAACAGCATTCTTACCGTGTTTCCAGAAGATGTCCAGCAAGCTAACACAGAGCCCGAATCAAAATATGCCAGCGTGGACCGAGCAAAGATCCAATCGCCAAAAGATTTGGTCGAACTGTACCGCGGCGAGCTTCAACCCCGAATCGATCGCTACAGAAGTCTGTACCAGATCAATCTTGCGCTGACGCTGGCCATTGTTGCTCTAGGTCTCATTGCTAGCCAGCGGTTAGGTCGTCAACCATACTCTAGACGACTCTCTGGGCAAATCACCTATGGCCGTCGACGCATGGTTTCGGCTGCTGCCATCTCGACCATCGGTTTTACCCTACTGAGCATAGCCTTCTTGCCCTTCTTCCCTCGCCAGAATGCACTCAACGCATTGAACGGCATCTGGGCAACCGCCACGAGTTATCTACAGGACAATTTCTTCGAGCTAACGGCCAATATCGCAATCACGCTCATTATTCTTAGTGTTCTGAGGTGGCTTGTTCAGCTGATACCCCTGAGAGAAGCCAGGCGCAGCATGCTGCTCTATATCTTGAGGCTAATTGTGGTTGGTTTTGCGGTCGTCATTGCATCCCCCAGCTTTCCAGGGGCAGGGACCGCTTACCTTGCAGGCGTCTCTGCCTTTGCAGTCCTGGCATTTTCCCTCAGCGCTCAGGCGGCCATCGGTGATGTGATTGCTGGGTTTGTGCTAGTCTTCATTACCGACCTAGAGAAAGAGGACTGGGTTTGCGTTGGGGAGGTGACTGGGAAGCTCGCAGAGCAAAATCTGTTCGTCCACAAGATTCGGACGCCTAAAAATGTCATGGTAACGCTGCGAAACAGTACCGTCCTCAGTAGCTTGATCTCAAACTTCAGCGCCTCTAAGAAAGAGAAGCCCGCCGCTCCGCTTATTGTTCATACCACTATCACGCTAGGCTACGATGTCCCCTGGCGAAAGGTCAATCGAGTCCTGCTGCGGGCCGCTCGGAAGACGGCGGGGCTCCGCCACATGCCGCCCCCCTTCATCCTGCAGACGAGCCTAGACGACTACTACGTCAGCTATGAGCTGAACGTTCATACTGACGAAGTGACAAAGCTGCCGCGCCTCTACTCCCGCCTACATGAGAATATTCAAGACGAATGTAATCGTGCCGGTATTGAAATTCTTTCGCCCCATTATCGTGCCTTCCGGGACGGCAGTGACATCACAATTCCGGTAGATGACCAAGGAAGTAGCGAGCTATCCGACTAGAATCCGGCTAGAATCCGCTTGCTTCCACCCAATCTTGACCAATCACAACCGTGACATCCGACTCTAGGGCTCCGGTGCTCTCCGTCAGCACCTCGCCCAGGGTTAGCACCTCTTGCAACTCGTCAGCCACACGCGTATCGCCCTGCTGAGCAATGATGCGGGTTTCCCCCAGCGGTTCGCTCCAGTCTTCACTGACGTTGATATTCCAATACCCCGCCTCTTCCAAGCGGATAATCAGGTCGTCTATGGCGTAGAGGTCTCCTGTACTGTCCTGAATGGCGATGCGGATCGCATCCCGCTGGGGAAGCTCTCTGAGATCAGCCCCCCGGTCAAAGTGCTGGGCCATCATTTGGTCAATGCCGCGCTCATCGGGGAGCCAATAGCTGAGATCGTAGCCCGCCTCGCTAAAATTTCCCGGCAGTAGAAGCTGCTGGATATCGGCCCGATCCATGCGGGCCGCAAAACCCACGAGGGCCAGCAGCTCTTCCAAACTCAGGTTGGTATCGATATTGTCACGAATCACCGACAGAATTTTGGGCAGACGGGCCAGGGTCATGGGACTAAGTGCCTGCTCCTGTAAGGCCCGTATCAGCATTTGTTGACGCTGAATGCGGCCAATATCACCGTAGCCATCGTAGCGATAGCGAAGAAACTGGAGGGCTTGATCCCCGTTGAGCCGCTGTTTGCCCTGCTTGAGGTTGATGTACAGGTGCTGACTATCGTCCTGATAGCGCATATCGTGAGGCACATAGATCTCTACACCCCCTAGCGCGTCGATCAGCTTCTCTACCCCCTGCACATTGATACGCATATAGCGGTCGATGCCAACGCCACCTAACAGGTCGCTGCTGGTGGCCGCTGCTAGGGCTGGTCCGCCTTCTCGGTTGGCCTCGTTGAGCTTGGTGTATCCCATGCCTTCTACCCAAGTGCGGGTATCTCGGGGCAGAGACAGCATGGCTAAATCGTCACGTTCAGGGTCAAAGCCCAGCAGCAGCATCGTGTCCGAGAGCCCATCTAAATCATTGACCAGCGCATGGTACCCCAGATCCTCGTCAAGAGGCTGCTCTAGATCCGAGGTCAGGACCTTGACGCCCATTACTAAGATATTCACTGGACGGGTCAATCGCGGCAGCCGAAAGTCGGTAGCAGAGATGCGATCGCCCTCACCAAACACCTGCTCTTCATCAGGGGTTAGGCTGCTTTGCAATAGAGGGGTAGCCGTTAAACCTACCGCCAGCAGCGCTCCGGCGGCGGCAGAAATAACGGCGGTCCCCGCCAAACCTAGGGTAAGCCAAAGCCAGCGAAAGCGATGTGTCGACACACTAGGGGGTGTTATAGATGCCACAGGACGTTTTGTACCATTACGTGAGACAGGACGCCAACGCTAAATGGTGTTGGCACCCACTTTATACTATTAGTTTTAGCGATCGCCAGGATAGGTCTTGTCTTCCACTGTGCCAGTGCTTTTACCGTGTAAGCCGCTGGCGATCGCCTTGCTGTCGAGACTGTAGATCAGGTGAAACGGTGGAGACGCTTAATCCAGCTTGTAAGCGCCTCCGCTTTTAGGGCATGCTTGATCCTATTCGTAGACCACCGCTTTCAAGAGGTATCAGAAATTAGGTATGTCTAACAGATCCAATGCTAACCGCCGTGGGCCGCTGATCAAAGGCTTAAACATCGTTGTTGCTGTCTTGGGCATCGGGATTTTGTTGGGCTTCATGGTCTATCTGATGATTAGCTCGTTTGCATTTAGCTTTGGTACCGGTTTGAAAAGCGTCCTGGCTAGCCTGATCCCGCCGCTCGCCATTACCTACGTCGCATTTTTTACCGACACGTTTAAATCGCCCTACGAGGTTCGATTGCCTCGCTTTAACATCTATGTGGTCTCGACCCTATGGTCTCTGGCTCTGTTTACCGCCTTCGGAAACTTGTACGACCCTGAAGCCGTAGTTTCTGTGCCCTGGGTTGAGCTGTTATTTTCGTTCACGCTTGTCATTATGATCACAATCTATCGTGGCATCTCGCTTCAAGCTTTTTTGGCCACTTGCTACGGTGTCGTCACGGCGCTATTCGCCAATGTTGTCTTTCGTTAAGCCTGTGTAACGTGACATAACACAACCCAAACAACAGTAGGCGTTCAGCGATACGCTGATTAATGGATTCCTTGTGTTTACAGATGATATGGCGTCGCGATGAGTCGACGGGAGGGCAAACAACATGATTAAGATGAAGCGGATTTTGCTGGCAGATTCCGGCACCGGCCAGTCGGAAGCGATGCTGAAGTTCTTGATGGACAGCCCCCTGTTCCAGCAGGCCGCTATTACCGTTCTTCACGTCGTCTCCCCTCAAGTCACGGCAGAGGGTATGACTGCAAAGTGGGAAGAGGGCGGCAAAGTCCTAGCGCGAGCAATGCAGTCTCTTGACCTCGATCCGTCCAAGTCAACGGCAATGTTGCGAGAAGGCGATCCAAAGGATATCGTATGCCGCGTGGCAGATGAAATCGATGCCGACTTGATCATTATGGGATCTCGGGGGCTCAAACGCCTGCAGTCAATTTTGGAGAACTCGGTAAGTCAGTACGTGTTTCAGCTGGCCTCTCGACCCATGCTGCTGGTTAAAGATGATATCTATGTCAAGAAGCTCCGCCGCATCCTGGTTACTCTAGACCCATCCAATACTCCCCAGCAAGTGCTCGACTTCGCCTTGGCAACAATAAAAGACATTCCGAGGGGTGAGTTGATTTTTGTCCATGTTGATCCCGATCTCAAGACCGTGCCGGACGTGCCGGTAGATCGTCCTGAGGCGGATCCGGTTTTGGCTCCTGCGGTTGCAGCCGCTAAAAAGATGAACATTAAGTACCGTTGCGAAGCGCCTGCTGGTAAGCCTGGCGCTCGTATTTGTGAGCTGGCGTCTGAGATGGATGTCGATATGTTGATTATGGGGTCGCCTGAGCGCCGCCCATCCGTTGCTAAGGCCCTGCCCGATCTAGATAGGCTGCTGGGCCAGTCTCTCTCGGACTACGTGCGCGTCTATGCCCCTTGCCCAGTCCTGCTCGCCCGTCAGCCGGAATAACACTGGGCAGCTTAAATCAGCTGGAAAAAACCTCGCTTTGCCCCAGCTGATTTGGGGATCTACGCTTTTAGAACCGGCACTAGCTGACAGCAGAATTCCGATTCAAAGCAATCCTTCTTGTAGTTCAGGCTCCACATCTCAAGGCTGCAGGAATCGCCAGGAATCGAGGGGTGTAGCTGCAGGGTTAGGGTCTTTGCGTCGGAGGAAAGCTCACAATGGAGCTGACGGATCGCGCCAATCTGCCGCCGGTCTAGGGCGATCGCCAATCGCAGAATTGCGCTGAGCTGGTCGATGCGCTGCCGCCACTCTTTGCTCGGCAGGCTACGGTAGTTCTCATGCTTCTTTTTAGGTTGGCTTTTACGGTGATAGCGTGCCAAGTTAGCGATCGCTTCAATTTGAACTTCCGTGAACCCTAACAAACCGCCGTGGCGTATCAGGTAATAGGAATGCTTGTGGTGGGCGCTATGACTGACAAAATGGCCGCAGTTGTGCAGCATGGCTGCTGCCCAAAGCAGCTCTCGGTCAGTATCATCCCACTTGTGAAGGCCGAGCTGTCGCGCTTGGTCAAATAGGCTCAGGGCAAATCGAGCTACTCGACCGGAATGCTCCAGATTGATTTGGTACTTTCGTGCCAGATTAGAGACGCTGCGTTGCCTGACGGAGCTTTGATATTCCAAGCGGTCGGCAATGAGGTTGTGGGCCAGCATCCAGTCCACTACTACGCCTTCTCGCAGCGCCCGCTCGCAGATGATGACAGAGTCGGCCCGCAGCAGCACCATAGCTTCCTGTAAAACCATCGCCCCTGCCACGATGATTTCAGCGCGCCGTTCCGATAGACCAGGCAGATCCCGGCGATCGCCCATCTTCAAATTTTGCAGTCGCTTAACGATGGTCTGTAAATCGGTGAAGGGAATGCGGTAGCCATTGAGGGTCGCCGGAGCCGCTCCCAGCGACTCATAGGCATGGATAGTGGCAAGCGCTTCAATGGTTCCCGATGTCCCAACCAGCTGGATGGTTTCGTCAGGCTGCAGGCAACATTGGAGCTCTTCTATCGAACGCTCTAGCTTCCCATGGATAAAAGCCTCTAGGTAAGCGGCCTCAGAACCTGTAGGTGGATCATGGTGAACGAACTCCCGCGTAAGACGCACTGCCCCGACTTTAGTGCTGCTGAGAAATCGAGGCTTATGGCCATCACCTAAAATCAGCTCTGTGGAGCCGCCGCCGATGTCGATAACCACATGGGGCTTTTGATTCAGCTCCATCCCTGAGAGGACGCCCAGATAAATGCGTCTGGCTTCCTCTTCGCCAGAGATCAGGTCAATGGAGAGCCCCAGCTGTTGCTCAACGTTTTGAATAAAATCGTTACCGTTTGGGGCCTCACGCACCGCGCTGGTGGCCACGGCGATGATTTCTTCAGCGTTCATGCTGTTGGCCAGATCGCGGCACCGCCGCAGGGCCGCTAGTCCGCGGTCCATTGCCTCTTGGGTCAAGTTTCCCGTTTCAGGGTCACGATCCCCCAGTCGGACGGTGTCTTTCTCCTTGGCAATGATGTGAAATGAGGGAAGCTCAGGCTGAATTTGAGCCACGACGAGGTGAATTGAGTTGGTGCCAACGTCAATGGCGGCGATGGTCCGCTTGGCGTGGCGCTCGTCAGGGGCGGCGAGCGGCGAGTCATAGGTCAGGGCAGGATGATTCATCTACCGAATTGAAGGAAACAAAATAGTGGGGAATTCGTCTTAACTCAAAGTTTACCGATTGATTCCCAGGGTGTTGTGTGACCCCGGTTATCGTTCACACAAAGTTTACGGGGAATCGGTTCGGCTAGCCAGACCGATGCGATGACGAGCCAGATAGGCACTAGGCCGACTCAGTACCCTTGCTTTCTTTAGGCTCCTTTGGCTTGCGCTCGAACGCCTGAATTGAGGGCTGGTCAAGTATATAGCCGTTGTCCGTTTTCGCCCCTAGTTTTCCGCTAACAGCCGCTACCCACATCGGGTAGTTCTTTTCCGCCTCTTCCAGCCTGCGCCAGATTTTGGGCCGGACCGTCACCTTGAAGACAACGCCCTCGCAATCAATGGAAAACTGCTGCCAGTCGTTCTCGACTGTTTCAGGACTAGGCAGCTCATTAATCTTAATGGTGAGTTCTAGTCGTCCATTGACCATAGTGATTACCTCTTTTT
>JBARYO010000427.1:0-4971 GCA_049647905.1 Elainellaceae cyanobacterium
GCGCTGGGTGGCATCGATGGCGATGATATCGGCTCCCGCCTCGGCCACTGCCACAGCATGGCGGTACTGCGGCGTGATGTACACCTCCGACCCCGGTAGGGTTTGCTTCCATAGGCCAATGATGGGCACCGTTACCCGCTGCCCCACAGCGCGGATATGCTCTGGGCTGTCGATACGGACCCCAGCGGCACCCTGCTGCACCGCCGCTTGGGCGATCGCCGCAATGATGTTGGGGTCGTGGAGCGGGGAGCTGGCAGGCGCTTGGCAAGAAACCACGAGGGCGCGGCCAATAGCTTCAATAGAGGCATGTATAGACACTTTAAGACACCTTGCGGGCAGCACTCGTCGTTTGGATAGGCACCTGCTTCAGAATATCTACAAATGCGAAAACAGGCGGTGGCTGGAGGGCATCTGCCAGGGTGGCGACGCCCAGATGACGATAGAACGGAACCGGCAGAGAGCGGATCTGCAGCTCAGATGGGATGGGGTGGGCCGCGAGACAAGGCAGCACCGTAACCCCCAAGCCCTGAATTACCATGCCGACAATGGTGGAATCTTCGCTCACCTGATAGTCCGCCTTTTTGGTGAAGTTGTGGCGGACGAAATGCTGATGGAGTGAGACATAGCAGGCATCCTCATCAGGACCGAGAATCAGGGGATAGGTTGCTAAATCTTCCCAGGTGAGGGGCTCTGGCACTGACATATTGGGCGAAAAGAACACCAGGTATTCATCTTTGACCAGCTCCCAGGTGTCAAACTCCGCTGGACTAGGGAGATAGGTGATGCCCACATCTGCTTTGCCATCCTGTAGCGCCTGCTCCACAGCCGCATAGTCAATATGCTCTGTGAGGGATGCCGTCAGCTTAGGGAATTTTTGCCGAAACTGGGCGATCGCCTTGGGAATGATGTGGGTGGCCGCGCTGCGAAATGACGCGATACGCACCTCTCCCCCTTCAAGGCTGCGGGATAGCTCGGCTTCATGGCCAATGTCCTGCAGAGAGGCCAGCATGGCCTGGGCGTGGCGTAGGATGCGATCGCCGACAGGAGTCAATACCGCCCCCCGCCGGCCCCGCAAAAATAGGACCACCCCCAGCTCGTCCTCTAGGGCGGCGATGGCGTGGCTAATGGCGGACTGAGACAGCTGTAGCTGGTGGGCAGCCTCACTAAAGTTGTGCTGCTGGGCAACGGCCACCAGCGCTTTGAGTTGGGACAGCTTGATGCCATCAAGTCCAACCATAGAATGCTCCAGCGGGTGTTGCTTGGGTCCAAACGAATGCTCTTATGCTAATCCGCTGCCACGTATTTTGACAGACCTTTTGACAAATTGCTTTGCCCAAAAGGTACTGCTGTAAACGCTGGCGATAACAATCCAGTTGAGGGCATTGACCCGCCCGTCGTAGAAGGTGACATCAAAGCAGGCAAACCCCAGAATACCGAGCAGGGCTAAATGGCTGCCAAACCAAGGGCCATGTCGGTTGGGCAGAGCGGCCTGTGCCCGAATGCTGCGATAGACCACAAAGCTGACGAATAGGGTCAGGGCGATCGTCACCCCCACCCCCGCCTCCGCTGCCAGCAGTAGGCCAATGTTATGGGGGTGAAACACCTGTGCATACTCTGGGTCGATCAATCGCGATGGATAAAGGCTTTTGAAGCTGCCCAGCCCCCATCCCAGCCAGGGGCGATCGCGAATTAGGTCTAGGGCAATCTTCCACAGTCTCACGCGGGGATCTGCCAGCAGTGCCGCTGCTGACCAGCGAGCTGACCCCAGGCTCAAGGCGGTAAGGCCAAACCCGATACCAGATACTCCCACCAAAATACCGCTCTTGAGGTACCACGGAATCCATAGGGCGCTGAGGCCAATAACAGTCTGCAGCAGCGCCACCGCGAGGCCGTTGCGGGACCCGGTGCAGGCGATCGCCACCAGCGTCAGGCCTAGGACGGCTGCCACACCCCCTAAGCGCTTGCGGCTCAGCAGCAGTCCCCAAGCTAAACCGAACACAATTACCAAGTAGCTGGCCAGCACGTTGGGATGATCAAACATCACCATGGGCCGTCCCCTATGGGGCGCATCCCGCAACGCCTCAATCCACGACCACTGCTGCAGTGCGACAGGCCAGTAGGGGGATTTGAGACCATACTCGACCACCGTGGCAATGCTGATGGGTAGCGAGGCCCAAACAATATCACGCTGTAGGACATGCGCCACATCGACGTGGCGCAGCAGCGCGGGCAACCCCACAAACAGCAGGATGAAGGGCAGAAAATTAACCAGCTGCAGCAGGGCTTCAGGGCGAGGGTCGATGACCGGTCCAGAAAGATCAGCCGAGGCGGTGACGCAGCTCAGCAGCAGCAGCCCCATGGCGACAGCGAGAGTGCCCCGCGTCAGGGGGTCGACCCAGCGCTGTCCTCGGCAGTAAACCAGTATCAGACTTAGCCCTATAAGACCGAGCAAACTGTAGAAGCTATAGGGCAAGGCGACGGTACTAGCTCGCAGCAGGGGGCGGCAAAGGGCGGGAAGTTTGGGGTATTGGTGGCCCACGTTAGTATGCGCCTTCTCCCCTCAGCACCACCCACACCGTCCGCAGCAGAATGTAGATATCCACCCATACAGACCAGTTGCGCACGTAATAGGCGTCGAGGTTGACGCGCTCAGCGTAGGTGATGTTGTTACGCCCTGACACCTGCCACATGCCCGTGATGCCAGGGGGGACGCGGCTGTAGAGAGAGATTTCGTCGCCATAGCGCCACAGCTCTTCATCCACAATGGGGCGCGGTCCTACCAGGCTCATCTCGCCCCGCAAAATGTTCCACAGCTGGGGCAGCTCATCTAAGCTAGTGCGGCGCAGGAACCAGCCGACGCGGGTGATGCGGGGGTCATTGCGCAGCTTCTGATTTTTCTCCCAGTCTTCTTTGAGATCGGGGTGGGCATTGAGGTAGTCCTGCAGCACGCGGTCGGCGTCGGGCATCATGGTGCGGAATTTCCAAGCCCGAAAGCGGCGACCCTGCTGGCCAATGCGGGTATGGCCATAGAAGACGGGGCCGGGAGAATCGAGACGAATGGCGATGGCGATCGCCGCCAGCAGGGGCAAGAGGAAAAGCCCCCCCACCAAGGTCAAGAGCAGATCAATCATAAACTTGGCTAGTCTGGGGCCGGGCAGCAGCAGCTGCTGACGAATTTCCAGACCCAAAATTCCGCCCAAGTCCTTAGCCATGATCCATAGGGAGGCAAAGCCAAACAGATCGGGAATAATCAGCAGGTGGGCAAAGGTTTGGCCGTAGCGGGCCAGCATCTCCAGCAGCCGGGGCCGAGGCACCCCTGGCATGGCGACAATGGCGTAGGGGATGCGGTATACTCGCGCCAAGCGAGGGGCCATATCCAGCTTGCCCACCACCGGGACACCATGCAGTTCCCCCTGTTTCTCTGGATCATCATCCAGAACAAATATAGGCTTCAGCCCAATGCGGGGGCGGCGCTGCAGGGTGCGGATTACCATGTCCCCGGTTTTCCCAGCACCCAGAATAATCACGGGGTAGCCCCACCAGCTTTGGTCCGCCAGCAGCGATCGCGTCAAGGCGCGAACCACATGGACTAAAACCAGCGACAGCAGCCAAGCCAGCAGAAACACCGTACGGGAGTAGGCAGGCTCACCCTGGAACAGAAATAGGGCTGACCCCAGCACCAGATAGATCAGCGTTGTCGCGGTGCTAATCAACCGCAGCTCGTCTACCGGGCTGACGGCGACGCCGGGGTAAAGCCCCGCAGTGGCATAGGCCAGAATAAACAGCCCCAGCAGCGGCAGCAGCGGGACGTAGGAAGACGGGCTCGACAGCAATGCGCCATCGATCCACAACCCTAGCCGAACGGCTATTGCCCCCGCCAATGCCAAACCCAGACTGTCGGCGGCAATCATGCTTACCACCGTCGGCCAGGACTGGGTCGATACTGTGAGCGCCAGCAGCGCTGGTCGAAAGGTACGGTTAAGCCGCATAGAGAGTCGTGAACGGCTTGCGGGTTGGGTCATGGCGAGATTTCGGTACCATTGGAGATGCGGGTAGGACTATCGCCGGGGATATCATCAGTAGCGTGAAAATGCTGCCACGCTTGCTCGACAACGGTAGCGAGATTTTGATGAAACTGACTAGGCGAAAATCGTTCGGCATTGTACCGCATATCGTCTATGCAAAACTGCTTTGGGTCAGCGTCGTAAGCTAAGACTGCCTCCATTAGACTATCAATGGTTTGGTGCGAGAACAATATACCGGTCTTGCCGGGGATCACCGTTTCCGTCACCCCGCCTCGCCCATAGGCAATGACGGGAGCCCCCGCGGCCTGAGCCTCCACCGCCGCGATGCCGAAGTCTTCCTCTGCCGCGTAGACAAACGCCTTACAGCGGTTCATGTAGTCCGTTACAGTCGCTTCGGGCTGGGGCGGCAGCAGCTGAATATTGGAGGTGGCCAGCTGCCTGATTCTGGCCTCGTCGGGGCCATTGCCAATCACCACGAGGGGCAACCCCAGCTTGGCAAATGCCGCCACAATTAGATCAACGCGCTTGTAGGGGACAAATCGGGAGAGCACAAAGTAAAAGTCGTCTCGCTGGGGGCTGGGGGTAAATCGGTCAACGTCAACGGGGGGGTACACCACCTGGGCTGGGCGACGGTAGGTTTTGTAAATGCGGCGGGCGACGGTGCGCGAGTTGGCAATAAAGTAATCGACGCGGTGGGCGCTGGCGGTATCCCACAACCGTAAATAATGCAGGATTACGCGAGCGATCGCTCCTTTAACAGCGCCCATGCTGGCGAGATACTGATGCTGCAAATCCCAGCCGTAGCGTAGCGGGGTATGAACATAGCTGATGTGGAGCTGATCGGCCCGCGTGATGACTCCCTTGGCAACGGCGTGATGGCTGGAGATGATGATGTCGTAGCCGGAGAAATCGAGTTGCTCGATGGCCAAGGGCATCAGCGGCAGGT
>JBARYO010000428.1:0-2916 GCA_049647905.1 Elainellaceae cyanobacterium
AAATATGGAGGTATACTGACAGGCCACTAATGCTTAGCCGGGCAGGACATAGTAAATCTCTGGCAGATGCGTCAATTGATGCGATCGCCCACACCGGTACCTCCGATGCTCGATGTTACACCAGCGAGACCCTTTGTCGTCTTAAACTCGATCCCAACCCAGCTTGCCCAGACTCAGGCTAATACAAAGCTCTGGACACAGAGCACCGGTTGGATTCTCGCCATGGCTATCCTGATAAGCGCGTCTGCCGTGACTGTAGTCCGCCTGCAGCAGCAGATCAAAGCGCTGGAAAAACAGCAGCGCTTTGATCAATTCAAAAATCGTGAGCTGAAAAAACGACTGCAGCTTTCCCTCCAAACCATCCGCAGGATGGAGCAAAATCCGGACCTAATCCATTCCCGAGAGTTCAATCTCGACTATTTAAGAATGCGAATGGCGGAAGTTAACTTTCACAATGCCATTGTCAACCAGGTCAAAAACAGAGTTAGAGAGCAAATTGCGATCGCCTTGCGAGAGGGGAAGGCCGAGCAGGTCATCGGCATCGCCAATAAGTCGGGCCGCCAGGTGAATCGTACATTCGACGTGGAGTACGACCTGCGGGGTCTGAAAAAGAAGAAGAGTGCTGTCCTGTTTCGAATTCAAATTCGCCTGTTCAAGCTGCCGATGCAGGCAACTTCGGTGACAGTGAAACAGGTCGTTGAATGCCTTGAAGCCTACATGAGTCCAGCAACGGACCACGCCACCTGGCAACCTACTCTTCAAGGCCGGATTGTCACCATTAATTGGGATCAGACCGCAAAACCAACGCCGCTGCTGGTGCTGGAGCAGCTCACTGATGGGACCAACGTCACGTTTAGAACAAGGGGCATTGCGTAAGCAGGCGTTCTTCTAAGGGTGCGTTTCATCGTGGCATTCGGGAACCGGATCATAGCCACCGGGATGGAAGGGATGGCAGCGCCCTAGCCGCCTCAGGGTCAACCAGCTACCTTGAAGCGCTCCAAAACGATCTATGGCCTGGAGCGCGTATTGTGAGCAAGTCGGGTGGAAGCGACAGCTTGGTGCGAATAGGGGAGAAATGGCCAAGCGATAGCCGCGAATCCCTAGTAGGAGAACATGTTTCATGAGCGGCAACAGTGCTCCCTCTAGAATAAACGCTGGCGATCGCCACAGCCCTCAAACCGTTACGAATCTTCCGTTAACCTCAGCGAATTTTACTTCGCTACCAGCTCACGGTCAGCAACCTCAGCGTCAATAGCGGTGTCAGATGCCGAAGACTGACCCATCGCGGCCCCTAGCAGCGATACCAGCCAGGTGTCGATGGCGAATAGGCCAGGGCCGTTGATCGCAAAGAAAAGAAAGACCGCAGAATAAAGCACCGACAGCTCTAGATACGGAATGCTGAAGCCAGCAACCTTAATGTGGTGATACATCGCGACCGCCATGGTGGAGAACAGACCCAATGCAGCTGGGCGCGTGAACAGACCCAAGATTAGAAGGGGTGCGCCGATGAGTTCTGTCAGAGCAGCGACGTAGCTGAAGAAGATGGGGAAAGGAAGACCGATGACCTGAACATAGGCCATCGCGAAGCTTTCAATGTCGCTCAGCTTGTCGAGACCGTTGTGAATCATCACCGTACCGGCAACGACCCGAAGTGCAGTCCAGGCAATTTGAGAGGGATAATTCGCTGAGAAGTTGGAGCGGAGAGCAGCTAGACCAAGGGATAGGACGCTAGAGGAATTGCGCATGATGGCGTGAACTTAATGTGAATATGTAACGAGTGCTAGGTAAATAGTAACAAATCTAAATATAAATTTCAGTATTCACTTGAGAATATATTAAGAAATCTATATCCTTCTTCAGGCTTATGGATCAGCTTATGCGTGATTCTCGCCACAAAAGAATTGGCGATCGCCTCCATTCACAGGGGTTTCGCGACCTTAGGTCAAAATACCTCAATGCCAGCGTCTGTCTACTTGCCTTGCGCCGATCGCCTGAAAGCTAGCTGTCGGCGTTACTTTTCTTCAAAAATTATTGTCAAGCTGTCGAAGCATCCCACGGAGACACAGCCCTTTGGCAGGAGCTATGTCCCGATTATGAGAACAAGTGCTGGATTCAAGCAAAGATGAGAAGGGCGGCGCACTGAATTGACGATCTGAAACCCACCCGCTATCGAATACCGTAAGTTGCGATCGCGTCATGTTTAGGAAAGACGATTTGCTCTCTCCAGTCTAAAGATTTGTTGCTGGCCCTTCAGGATTCCCTCTCATGGCTGATCCCCAAACTTTGGCGTCGGTCGACCATCGTAATCATCAAGACTAAAATCTGGAGGTTTTCCCATGGCTAATTCTGGCGTTCAACCCGACAACTACGACCCCAATATCATCCCGGCAGAGACAGCAGCCCGGAAAGAGAGAGAGGAAGGCGACTATAAGCAGACGTCAGACAAACCCCAAGGTGATATCGATACAACCGCTGGCCAGACAGTAGACAAGGAAGGGTTGGCCAATAACTATGCTGTCGAACCTGAGATGTATGTTGACGAGCCCGGCGACCTGAAGGAAAAGAATCAACGGATGGAAGCTGCTAGGGCTGCAGAACTCAAGGCCGTCAACCAGACCGATGAAGACGGCAAACTGACAAAGGAGGCGGATGAGCGCAGTAAGGGACCGGGCGCTATCTAACTAAACCCTATCTAGCTAAATCAAAGCGGCGGAAGGCAACCGTCTTCTGCTGGCTCTTCCGCCATAGGATTACTTTTACCTTCAGCTTGTCCCCCTAGCGATCGCCAGATCTCCTTGCTAAGGGTTCAGCTATCTTGTCACAATGGAGAGACACCATTGTCAAGAAATAGTGCAGCTAATGAGTCTTGCCCTCGCCCTCTTTATCGGTATACCCGCCGCTGGTCTTGCCGTCTAT
>JBARYO010000429.1:0-3269 GCA_049647905.1 Elainellaceae cyanobacterium
AAATAGACCCACCCAAAAGCTGAGGTTGCAAAAGGCGATAATCTGAGCAATCTTGCCTGGGGAGACTCCCCAGGCGGTATAGAAGCGATAGCGAATGGCGCTGCCGCTGAGCAGGGCAAACCCCACGCTGTTGCTGATGGCGTAGCTGACCACCGCCGCTAGAGCCGTTTGCCGGTAGGACAAGGGATGGCGAACAAACCGGGCCGCTAGGGCATCGTAGCCGGTGAGAGCGCCGTAGTTGACGACCGTAAGCCCGATGGAGAGCAGCAAAGCCCAGACGGGAATCACCGTGATGCCGCTAATGATGTCCTGGGGGCTGTGCTGGCGCAGCTCGCTGGCGATCGCCCCGCTAGACAGGGCAAATAGGCCAATACCCATGGCAATCGGCGCAATCTGAGACAGGCGCTTGAGTCCGCTGGTGAGGGCGGTGCTGAACAATTGAGCGCCAAAGTATTCCCGGAGGCGATCGCCCGAATCGGCCCGCACTAGAGCCACGACGACATCGGGCAAGTCGGCCAACCGCGAATAGACAAAGTAGCGGGGTTCCCAATGGGGGTGAAACTTGTCTTTATAGGCCCGCAGTCCCTGAACGTTGTAGAACTGAGTCAGGTGCTCATAGAGGTAATGGACCCCTTTTTCTAGCCGGGGGGCTTCGGGCGTCTCCCCCACCCCAGAGAACACCACAAGGCCTAGGTTAAAGCTATCGTACCCCTGCGCTTTGCAGTGCTGCAGTAGGCTGGTGAATAGATAATCCATCGCCCCGCGCTCCACATCGGGAAGATGGCGCATCATGTCAATAGTGGCTTCGTTGCGCTGATATTCGGGGATTAGATTAGCAAAGGCGATGGGGCGACCTTGCTTATCCTCAACAACTGCAATTTCGCAGCTTCGCAGATAGTCATTATCAAACCAGCCCAGGGAAAACCGCTTCTCTGCCCCCTGCATATGCGCTAGCCAGGCATCGCTAATCACCCGCAGCTCCGCCAGCAGGTCATCGCTGATTGGGGGCGCGTAATGCTGTACCCGGTAGCCTTGCTTGGTAAACTTGTTCATCGCCGTGCGCAAGTTCTTACCCGCTTTGCCGTCCAGGGTAAACTTGCTCAGGTCAACCACCGCTTCTTCGCCTACTTTGAAGGTGTGGAACCCTAGCGACTGATAAAGCGCTATGTCGTCGGGCAGGGTTTGATAAAAGGCGGGGTGCCAATCATTGCGATCGCAAAATTCTCTAAAGCCCACGATGGCCTCTTGTCGATCGGCGGTAGGGCCAATGGGGTCTCCCAGCGCCACCGCGCCCCGCCCTTTGGGCACATAGGCCACCACCGTTTCCCCAGAGGGACTGAAGTAGTAGGACTTATCCTCTAGCAAGGCAAACCGCGCCAGGGACGAGCAGCCGTGTTGCTCTACAATTCGCTGCGCCCGCTGCCGCTCTTCTTCGCTGGCTGCGCCCCGAAAAATCACCGGGCGAAACAGCATCCAGACGGCATACAGCAGGGCCACCGCGCCGACAACGTAGATTGAATTAGCGAAGTACTGACCAAATCGGGTGGTGGGCTGCAGCCCCCAGTTGTCGAAGGTGAAGAACATCGCCAGGGTTTGGGCGATCGCCTCTGGCAGGCTAAAAGGCGTTGCGTAGTGGCGATCCTGAAGCCAGAACCCTATAGTGCCGTAGGCCAAGATAAACAAAACAGCCCCCAACAGCACCCGCAGCCCCTGAATTGTCGAGGGGCGGTCTGACTGGGCGGTGAACAAGGGCCGCAGCCACAAAAGCTGCAGCAGCAGGACAAACGACAGCAGCGCCTCTTCATAGTCCAATCCCTTTAGGGCATGGCTGACGATGGAGACGACAAGCAGCGCAACTACCACCATCCAAGCTAGCCGCTTGCGGCGCAGCAGCTGGGCCGAGAGCATCAGCAGAAAAAAGCCGCTGAGGGCCGCGAACAAGTGCGCCCCGCTTCTCACCTCGAACGGCGTAATTTGCCGCAGCCAAGCCACCCGATTGGGCAAGCTCGGGGTCGCCGCAGACCATAGGTTAACCAGCCCGACTAGCGCGGTGAGCGCCGCAGATGCCCAAAGTCCAATCCGGGTTCGCTGACTTAGCACAGTGCCATCCTCACGGGTTGAAATGCCTTACTGTATAAGGCCAAGAGGTTGAGGTCGTAGCGTATCGGTGACAATTTAGCCGCCTAGTGCTGACTTCTGGAGCAGGGCTTCCAGGCGCTGCAGCCGCTGCTGCTGCTCTGTGAGCATTTCCATAAGAACGACAATCTCCTCCTCACGCAAGAGGTTCATTTTGTCGTGCAGCAGCTCAATCTCTAGCTCAGCCTTCATGTTGATTTCGTAGTCATGTTGAGCATCCTGGCGATCGATGGTGGCCTGTCGGTTCTGACTCATCATGATAATCGGGGCAGAGTAGGCCGCCTGAAACGACAGCATCAGGTTGAGCAGAATAAATGGGTAGGGATCCCAATGCTTGATGAGCGCAACCACATTGAGCGCAACCCAACTCGCCAGCAGAATGCTCTGGATGATGATGAAGGGCCACGACCCCATAATGGCAGCCACTTTATCGGAGATGCGATCGCCCCTAGTCAAGCGCGGACGGCTCGGCTGCTGAGCGGGGCTGCGCTGCCGGAGATCTTGCAGCAGCTGATATTCCTCTCGGCTGAGGTTTGCGTTGACCGGGCTTTTAGGCATGGAGGCTGTCATGGCAAATCGTTTCCTTTCAAGGGGAGGACGTCTGATTACTGAGAGAATCTCCAGGCGCAGTCTGAGGCTCTGAGAACGCTATGATGTCTCGAATTGAGCCAGCAATAGGCACTGCGACCACCACACCCAAAACTCCCGCCACCTTAGCGCCGATGAGTAGCGACAGCAGAATCCACACGGGGCTAAGGCCGGTAAAGCCGCCGATGAGGGGTGGGGCGATGCCGTTTTCAATTACCTGGTCGATAATGATGGCGATCGCAAATACCTTCACCCCCAGCAGAAGGCTGCTTAGGGCAGTCAACGCCCCCACGGCGAGGATTCCTAGGGATGCCCCGAAAGGGAACATCGACATCACGCCGACGCCCAGGCCGAACACTAGGCCAAAGGGCACTTGAATCACTAAGAAGGCGATGGTAAGAGCCGTCCACAGCATCAGCGCGACGATAGCCTGGCTAACAAAGTAATTGTGAAAGTTTTGGCGCAGGCTCTTGCGAATGCGAGTGCCGGTTGGGCGGGGCAGGTAGCGGAAAAGACTGTCCCAAAGCTGATGGCCATGGAGCAAG
>JBARYO010000430.1:0-1859 GCA_049647905.1 Elainellaceae cyanobacterium
TGTTCCTCTATGGAATAGATGGCGAGCAGCTGGGCAGCATTCGTGAGGGGATGTCGACCCAGGTCAATGGCGTCACCCTCCACCTCGACCAAGTCGTAGGCAGCACAGGTCTACAAATCAAAGCCGATCCCGGTATTCCAGTGGTCTATGCTGGGTTTGGGCTGCTGATGATTGGGGTCATCATGAGCTATGTGTCTCACTCTCAGGTGTGGGTATTGCGTACGGATGATGCCCTCTATTTGGGTGGCCGCACGAATAGAGCCCAGGTTACCTTTGAGCGGGAGATCGTCGAGATCCTTGACCAGCTGAGCCAATCGCAGACTGAAGAACAGGATGCAAGCGACGCAGCTCGCGAGACAGTTTTGAGCTAGAGGCAGCCTTGCCCAATCCCGGTGAAACTAAACGACGTCGTCCCTTGGGGCAGAACTTTAGCAGAATATCAGTTGATGTTCGACTTATCTCCTGGCGATTTAGACGCCAGCATCCTCGGCTGTGGGGATGGGCCAGCTAGCTTCAGCGCGGAGATGACAGCGTTGGGGCGGTCTGTCGTTTCGGTTGATCCAATTTATCAGTTTTCCGCTGATGAAATTAGGCAACGGGTTCAACAAACCTACGACCCTATCGTTTCCCAGCTTAAGCAAAGCTCACATCGCTACGTTTGGGAAACTATCCCGGACGCGGACGCCCTCGGGCAGTCCCGGCTGGCTGCGATGGAGCGCTTTTTGCTGGACTACGGCAGGGGCAAGGCTGAAGCCCGCTACCGATATCAGTCTTTGCCCCATTTGGAGCTAGCCAACGACCAGTTTGATCTATGCCTCTGCTCTCACCTGATGTTTTTATACTCAGAACAGCTCTCACTCGATTTCCATCTGGCTTCGAGCCTTGAACTGCTGCGCATAGCCCCAGATGTTCGAATTTTTCCTCTGCTTACGCTTGATGGCGAGCTGTCCCCATATCTGAAGCCCGTTTGTGCAGAACTGTCTCGCAACGGGTTTGATGTGCAGGTGAAGTCAGTTGCCTACGAGTTTCAAAGGGGCGGCAATCAGATGTTGCACGTCAGCCGCAACGGATCAGCGGCGTAACGCCTTACTTATGTTGAGTCCGATCAGTGGGTTTGCTCAATGGCGAGACTTTTTGACTCATCGGTGAAGGCCGGCAAGATGCCCTACTGCGCCGGTAAGGGGCTCTACGCTCGACTGATTTGCCTAGGTTTTCATCCATGCGTAGTTTTGTTACCAATCAGGTAGCGGTATTCTCTTGCAGCAACCATAATCGTTATTAACCCTATGGATTCAGCCTATAGGAGCAATTTGCCGTGACTGCAACTACCGTATTTCTTTCCTATGCTCGGAAGGATGGTGCAGAGGCCGCTGCACGGCTACGGGGAGAGCTTGAACGCAGTGGATTTGAAGTTTGGGCGAGATATTGAAGATATGAGAGGAGGGCAGGCGTGGAAGAATCAGCTGCGTCAGGCGATCAAGGCGGTGGGTGCGGTTTTGGTGATTCTGACCCCTAGCGCGGTGGCGTCGAAGTATGTGGAGTGGGAGTGGGAGACGGCGCTGACGTTGGAGAAGCGGGTGATTCCGCTGTTGGCCAGACCCTGCGAGGTTCCTCAGGATCTGGGTCGACTGCACTATCACCGGCTTGATTCTGAGCAGGAGTATATTTCGGGTTTTGCGGGTCTGGTTCGCGATTTGATTCAGTCGCCGGTTAGCTCTGCTGAATCGAGCGAGTCTAAACCTGAGGTGACAGATAAGGTTGGAGGGAACCGCTCGGTTTCTATTGGGGGAGATTCTCGGGGGAATACGATTGTGACGGGGAATGGAAATACGGTTGGTAACGGCAATACGGTACAGAAT
>JBARYO010000431.1:0-15703 GCA_049647905.1 Elainellaceae cyanobacterium
GTCGATAACCTCAGCGTCGCCTACAGCAACGCCCGACTAGCCCTTTACAACGTCAACTGCAGCATCCAGCCTGGCAGCATCACCGCCCTAGTCGGCCCCAATGGCGGCGGCAAATCCACGCTGTTCAAATCCATCATGGGCTTCCTAAAGCCTGGCCAAGGGCGGGTGCATATCAGCGGCTACTCGCCTCAAATGGCTCAAAAGCGCCAGATGATGGCCTACGTGCCCCAAGCGGACGAGGTGGACTGGGACTTCCCGGTCAGCGTCTACGACGTGGTGATGATGGGGCGCTACGGCTACATGAACCTGCTGCGCATCCCCAGCGCCACCGACAAGCGGCTAGTAATGGAGAGCCTAGAGCGGGTGGGCTTGAGCGCCTTTCGCCGCCGTCAGATTGGGGAGCTGTCGGGGGGACAGAAGAAACGGGCCTTTTTAGCGCGGGCGCTAGCGCAGCAGGGCCAGGTGATTTTGCTAGATGAGCCTTTTACTGGTGTGGACATCAAGACCGAGAAGCGCATGATCGATCTGCTCATGCAGCTTCGGGACGAAGGCCACACGATTTTAGTCTCTACCCACGACCTACCCTCGATTTCCACCTTTTGCGATCGCGTCATCTTGATCAATCAAACCGTTCTAGCCTCAGGCGCTACAGAGGAAACGCTGACGGAGGAAAACTTGATCCTGACCTTTGGTGGCCTACCCACTGCTAGCCTATCTCAGCAGCGGGCCGCGTGATGGATGCGATCGCAGCCTGGTTGATTGAGCCCCTGCAGTACGGCTTTTTAGTGAAGGCGCTGTGGGTGAGTGCCTTTGTGGGCCTGGTGTGCGCTGTGCTGTCTTGCTACATCACCCTCAAAGGCTGGTCCCTGATGGGGGATGCGGTGTCCCATGCCGTGGTGCCGGGGGTAGTGGTGGCCTATGCGCTGGGCTTACCCTTTGCGGTAGGGGCGTTTGTGTTTGGCTTTGGGGCCACAGTAGCGATTTGCTACGTGAAGGCCAAGACGCGATTAAAAAAATACGCGGTGATTGGGGTGGTGTTCACGGGCTTTTTTGCCTTCGGCATCGTGCTCTCCACCAAGATACCGAGCAACATCGACCTATTCCATATTTTGTTTGGCAATGTGCTGGGCATCTCGCAGCAGGACATTATTCAAACGCTGATTGCGGGCATCGCCACGCTGGTGATTATCTTAGTGCGGCGGCGGGATCTGCTGCTATTTTGCTTCGACCCCAACCACGCCAAAGCCATTGGCCTCAACGTGCAGATGATGTACTATACGCTGCTACTCGTGCTGGCGCTGACCATCGTCACGGCGCTGCAGACAGCGGGCATTATTTTGGTGGTGGCGATGCTGGTGACGCCGGGGGCGACAGCCTATTTGTTGAGCGATCGCTTTGACCATATGCTGCTGATTTCGGTGGCGGTGAGCCTGCTGTCCTGTGTATTCGGCACCTACATGAGCTATCACCTGGATGTCTCTACCGGGGGCAGCATTGTGGTGTTGATGACGGCGCTGTTTACACTGGCAATGGTGCTTGCCCCAAAATATGGCATGGTTGCGCAGCAGCGGCAAACGCTTTTGAATAGCAGCGATTAGGCCAGCAGGACGGTTGGATAGGGCAAGACAGCCATCCCATTACTGTGTTGTATGGTGTGGAGTAGCTCACCGCAGAAAACGACACCATGAGTAGCCCCATCCGGTCCACCATCGAACCCCACATTCAAGACCTTGGCGGCTTCGAAGCGCGACGGCTCTTGCCTAACGACGAGTACACCATGGTGGGGCCGTTTATCTTTTTTGACCATCTCGGGCCAGCGGTTTTCCCTCCTGGTCAGGGGGTTGACGTGCGCCCCCACCCCCACATCAACCTGGCCACGGTGACCTACCTGTTTGAAGGGGCATTGATGCACCGCGACAGCGTCGGCAGCGTCCAGGAAATTCGTCCGGGGGCGGTGAACTGGATGACGGCGGGGCGGGGGATTTCCCACTCTGAGCGATCGCCAGATCGCGATCGCGCCGCCGAATCGAGGCTCCACGGTATCCAAACCTGGGTGGCTTTGCCTGATGGAGACGAGGAAACCGACCCGTCGTTTCACCACCATCCCGCAGCAGAAATTCCGACTTGGACCGAGGCCGGAGTCACGGTGACCTTGATTGCAGGGGAAGCCTACGGCAGGCGATCCCCCGTGCAGGCGTTTTCCCCCATCCTGTATTTGGATATTCAGTTCCCGACTGGCGGCGAGTTTACCCTGACGGCGGAGTATAGCGAACGGGCGGTGTACAGCGTAACGGCAGGGCTGACGGTGGCCGGTGAGCCGCTGGAGCAACATCGGCTAGCCGTGCTGCAGACTGGGGAGGCGGTGAGTATTCGATCTGAGGCTGGGGGCCGGTGCATTGTGGCGGGGGGCGAGCCCGTAGGCGAGCGCCACAAATGGTGGAACTTTGTGTCTAGTGGACTGGATCGCATTGAGCAGGCGAAGCAAGACTGGCGGGACTGGAAATTTGGTCAGGTGCCCAATGAGACGGAATTTATTCCACTGCCAGAGGATCTGTGAGATCGATGAATCCCAGGACAGCCTGGTTTAGGCCGTGTATTTGCGCCGAATTCGCCAAGTCAGCAGCGCCACCGGCAGCAGCCCGACCACAATAATGGCCAGGGCTGGAGCCGCCGCCTCACTCAGCCGCTCATCCGCCGCCAGCCGGTAGACTTGCACCGCCAGGGTATCGAAATTGAAGGGCCGCACAATCAGCGTTGCCGGCAGCTCTTTCATCACATCCACAAAGACTAAGATGGCTGCGGTCAGCAGGCTAGCCCGCATCAGCGGCGCATGGACTCGCACCAAGGTACTGGTCGGCGTATAGCCTAGCGATCGCGCTGCCTCATCCAAGCTCGGCTTAATTCGCAGCAGCCCCGCATTCACCGTGTTGAATGCTACAGCTAAGAAGCGCACCAAATAAGCCAGCACCAGAGCCACAATCGTGCCGCTGAGCAACAACCCGGTCGAAACGCCAAAGGTACGCTCCATGAAGGCATCTAGTGCGTTATCGATATTGCCTGCGGGTATGAGAATGCCCACCGCAATCACCGTGCCCGGAAAGGCATAGCCAAATGCCGCTGTCCGTACTGCAGCGTTCATTACCGGGCTAGGTTGCAGCCGCCGACCATAGGCCAGAACTAGGGCCAACAGCACCGCAATCGCTGCCGTGGTGCTGGCAACGATGATGCTATTGCGGGCATAGGTCCAGAAGTTGTCCGTGAAGTTTTCGGTGGCGTTGGCGATCGCCATCCGCAGCAGCACTACCGCTGGAATCCCAAAGCCCAGCCCAATGGGCAGAGCGCAGATCAGCCAGGCCGCTAAGGTTCGCATGCCGCTCAGCGCATACATCGACGTTTGCTGCGGGGCAGCGGTGACTTGGTAGTAGCGGCTCTGGCGGCGGGACCACTGTTCCAGGACAACCAGCGCCAAAATAAATAAGAGGAGGACCGACGAGAGCTGGGACGCCGCTGTCCGCGCATCCAGCCCAAACCAGGTGCGGTAGATGCCAGTGGTGAAGGTCTCGACGCCAAAATATTGCACCGTGCCAAAGTCGCTTAGGGTTTCCATTAGGGCCAAAGAGGTGCCAGCGGCAATGGCAGGCCGAGCCAGCGGCAGGGCGACTCGCCAAAAGCTCTGCCACGGGCTGCAGCCCAGGGAGCGGCTGGCCTCAATGGTGCAGACTGACTGCTCTAGAAAGGCGACCCGCACCAGCAGGTAAACATAGGGGTAGAGGACTAGGGATAGCATAATTGCGGCCCCGCCCAATGAGCGCACTTGGGGAAACCAATAGTCGGTGCTGCTCTGCCAACCGAACAGAGTCCGTAATCCAGACTGCAGCGGACCAAAGTAATCCAGCACATCGGTGTAGACGTAGGCCAAGACGTAGGCCGGGGCTGCCAGCGGCAACAGCAGGCTCCACTCAAACAGCCGCCGTCCCGGAAATCGGCAGGTGGTGACGAGCCAGGCGCTACTCACCCCCAGAATGCTAACGCCAAAGCCGACACTCACCATGAGTAGCAGGGAGTTACGGATGTAAAGCGGGAGCACCGTACTCCCAAGGTGGGTCCAAACGTCGCCTGAGTCAACGAATAAACTGCTGAGCACGATCAAAATAGGCAACAGAATCAGCAGGGCGATCGCCAATGTCACCAAAGACCACAGACTCAACTGCCAGCGATGCTGAAATCGCGATGCGATGCGTCGAGACATCGTTTGCAATGTAGGGAAAATAGGAGTCATACCCGAGGTGCCGACTATGGAGCATCAAACCGTCAGTGCAAAAGCGGGAGGCTTTCCCATTTACCAATGGACGACGGCTGAAGTAGCGGTAAATCAATAGTACGGGACTACAGGAGTATCAGCAGCAATTCTCAATAAGGTGCTGTTCTTGCAAATTTGCTGATTATTTCGATATCATGAATAGCAACCCACCGTAGTCGCCACGTCGAGGTTTTCCGCCATGTATAGCGTAACCGCCCTCAAAGCAGAGCTGAATGAGCGGGGTTGGCGGCTGACTCCCCAACGCGAAAAGATTTTGCAGTTTTTTCAAGGGCTTGAAGAGGGTCGCCACCTCAGCGCAGAAGAGGTCTGTCAACTCCTAACTGAGCAGGGGGAGAAGGTCAGCCTCTCCACGATCTACCGCAACCTGAAGATGATGGCACGAATGGGTATTTTGCGGGAGTTAGAGCTGTCAGAAGGGTACAAGAGCTACGAACTCAACCGGCCCCGGCCCCACCATCACCACCACTTGGTTTGTGTCCGCTGTAGCAAGACCATTGAGTTTAAAAACGATTCAATCCTCAAAACTGGCATCAAGACGTCCCAGAAAGAGGGCTATCACCTCCTAGATTGTCAGTTGACTATCCATGCCGTCTGCCCGACCTGTCAGCGATCGCTGTCGAATGACTAGCGCCACGACCCTGCAGTTTAGGGTGATCACAGTCCCCACCCATTGGCTATGACGGAGCAGGTTCTCACCAACTATCGACTGCAGCTTCCCACCAAAGAGATACTGGGGACGCTGGTCATACGCGATGGTCACATTGCTGATATTCAGCCTGGAATTGTCCAACAGGGCCAAGATGGCGGTGGCGACTATCTAATCCCTGGCTTTGTTGAGCTGCACACCGACAACCTTGAGCGGTGTATGTCGCCTCGGCCTAGCGTAGCTTGGCCATTGGCGATGGCGGTCGTCCGCCACGACAGAGAGCTGGCGGCGGCAGGAATTACGACGGTCTGTGATGCGATCGCGATTGGTGATCTGTTGCCCAATGCCGTTCGCATGACCCGATTTGACCCCATGATTGATGCCATAGATGAGGCCCAGCAGGCCAGTCGCCTATCGGTGGATCACCGGTTACACTTGCGGTGCGAGCTGGGCTACGAGAAGACCCATGATATCGTCGAGCGCTATAGGGTTCATCCTTTAGTGACGCTGATGTCCCTGATGGACCACACCCCTGGCCAGCGTCAGTTTGCCAAGGTTGAAAAATACAAAGCCTACTACAAAAGTAAGCATGGGGTCAGCAACGACGATATGGACCGATTTATCCAGAGTCGCCTCCGCGATCAGCGACGGTATGCGCAAGATAATCGGCAGAAGTTGGCTGCCCTTGCCCGCGATCATGACATCACGTTGGCTAGCCACGATGACGCCACCGTGGAGCATGTGCAAGAAGCTATTGATGACGGGGTGGCAATTGCAGAATTTCCAACCACCCTAGATGCGGCAAAGGCGGCCCATGCTAACGGCCTGCAGATTTTGATGGGCGCTCCCAACGTGGTTTTGGGTGGATCCCACTCGGGCAATGTGTCGGCAACTACGCTTGTCAAGCATCGGCTTGTCGATGTGATGTCCTCGGATTACGTACCCCAAAGCTTGCTTCAGGCCGTATTTTTGATGGCAAGTCAGATGGTCCTGCCGCTGCATGAGGCCGTCCGATTGGTAACGACTAACCCGGCAGATGCCATCGGTTTGGGGGGCGATCGCGGCAGCTTAGCGGTGGGCAAATTGGCGGACTTGATCACGGTGCATCACGACGGCACCGTCCCCTGCATCACCAGCGTTAGCCGGCGAGGTCGCTGCATTGCCTAGGTTCAATCGCTACCCCTATCTATGATCTCCACGGACTCCTCCGGTTCGGCAATGGGCCTAGAGCCCGTTCCGCTAATTCTTTACGCCTGTCCTACCGGTCAGCTCGCGCAGCAGATCGAATCCTATTTTGAGCGCAGCCAAGCCTGCTACGGTCGCAATAAAGCCCATATGTACATGCCTCACTGTACGCTCACCGGCTTTTTCCATGACACGACGGCGGCAATTCCCGATTATATCCATGCCCTAGATGAGGCGTTGCGCGGTCTACCGTCCCTGACCAATGCTGGCATTGAGGTCAGGGCGTTGACCTTTCGCGCCGATTGGCACGGTTTAGAGCTGCGATCGCCATGGCTCCAATGCCTGACGACCCGATTTGCCAGCGGCGCACCAAGCACAACCCGCCGCGATGCTCTGCGGCTAAAAGATTGGCTCCACGTCAGCCTGGCCTACGGGTTTGACCCGGCCCATGGGGTTGGACTGCGATCGCTGGCAGAGGCAACAGTTGACACCCGGTCGTCATGCGGCTGGGAGCTACGATTCTACCAGCGGCAGCCTAGGTGGGTGTGCCATTGGTCTTGCCGTATAGGGCCTAACGCCCCTCTGTGAGCTATTCATGTTCCACGGCCTCTAAGCCTACGGCCCCCAAAGATCTCTACGCCACCGACAAACTAACAAGAGGACTCTCCAATAACCACAGGCGCGATCGCGGCGGGAGTCAGTACGGCGGCGAAGCCGTTACCCAGCTTCAGCACAGCCGCTAAAGTAGCAGTTACAATCTTATAGGGCATAATAGCGTCTAGACCTGTCTGCCTGATCACAGGCTATTTACAGGCTAATTACAGGGCATGCAGTTTTGTGTTGCATGCAATACAGAAGTGTGTTAAATTTTAACCGCGTCATAGCTTAACTCTAGCGCGTCACCAAATTTGACATTTGCAGGAATCTTCTAGATAGGCTATACCATGTGATCAATGCTATTACTGCAGTGTATTCTCGCCGTTATGCACACCTCAGGCCGTGTGTTTTCAGCCAACAGTAATAGGTTGTCCTATCTGCTACCTCGCAAACGTCTACCCGAAGCTGTCAACTTATTATTTGTGTCTCGGCTAACCGCTAATGGTGAACGATATACTACGTCGTATTCAAAAAAAGCTCGTCTATGTGCGAGCGGTAAATTCTAACGGTATAGAATTTACGAAACCAGAGCTATCCTTAGGACAGAAGGTCCGTACCCGCACTGGGTATGTGGGCTACATTGTGGGAATCGACTTCTACCCTGAAGACCAAACCTGGGTGTATGGCCTTCATCCAGGTAGGCGTAATGATGATGAACCTGTCGAGCGAGACTTTTGGTTGTCTGCAGATGAATTAGAGGTATTCGCAAACGACTAGTTGAGCGGCTATGTCGGATCTCCGGCTTGTCCGTCTAAGAAGTAGGTCTCTAGGGAACCGATGCCTTGAACATACAGCGCCCCTCGCTTCTCAAAGCGAAACTTTGGATGGAGCCGGTCATAAATGTCACCCGATACCTGAATTCTACCGGGTAGGCTTGTCTCCTCCATCCGGCTTGCTAAGTTTACCGTATGACCCCACAAGTCAAAAGCAAAGGTCTTTTTGCCAATAACGCCAGCCACCACTGGACCCGCGTGAAATCCGATCCGCAGCCTGAAGGGTTGTCCATCGGGTCTCAAGAATTGGGCCATCGCTTTTTGCATATCTAAGGCAAGGGTCGCGATCGCTTCTAGGTGGTTGGGCATTGGGGAGGAGACTCCGGAAGCGACCATGTAGGCATCTCCAACGGTTTTAATCTTTTCTAGGCCATAGTGCTCTACTAGGGCATCAAATGCAGAGAAGATGTCATTGAGCACCGTCACCACCGCTTTGGGATCGGTTTGGGCGGCAAAGGGCGTGAAGTTGACAATGTCCGCGAACAGAACGCTGACAGAGTCCAGGCTGTCGGCGATCGCATCGGGTTTACGCTTGAGGCGCTGGGCAACGGAACTGGGCAAAACATTGAGCAACAGCCGCTCAGAGCGCTGGCGCTCCTGCTTGAGGATATTCTCAAACTGAATCCGCTCGGTGACGTCTTGAACCGTACCCTCGTAATACTGGAAATTTCCACTGTTGTCCTTCACTTCTCGGATGTTTTCGCTCACCCAAATGCGGGCTTTGTCTTTCCGATAGACTTCAGAGACCGCATCTAGAATTTTGCCATACTGATTTAAGTAGGCAATCAGCTCAAGCCGGCGCTTGGGGCGAACGTAGAGTTGATTGGAAATGTCGGTTGTATTCTCGATCAGCTCGCTGGGGGAATCATAGCCATAAATCTCCGCCAGCGCGGGATTTGCGGTGATAAAGCGCCCGGCAGCTGTGGATTGAAAAATTCCCTCACTAGCGGACTCAAAGATGATGCGGTACTTCTCCTCGGCTCGGATGCGATCCGAGATCTCCTGGTTCAGCTGCGAATTTTTCTCAGATAGAAGCATGGCTTGATGCTCAGTCTGCTGCTGCAGCTGATAGAGCTGAATGTGAGTATGCACCCGAGCCAAAACCTCGGCGGCCTGGAAGGGTTTGCTGATGTAGTCCACTCCGCCAAGCTCGAACCCCTTCACCTTGTTCTCCGTCTCATCTAAAGCGCTGACAAAAATGATGGGAATTGATCTCAAGGATGGGTTTTGCTTGAATCGCTGACAGACCTCATAGCCATTGATATCTGGCATGTTCACATCCAGTAGAAGCAAGTCGGGCGGGGACTGCGAGGCACTGCGCAGTGCCGCAAGTCCGTTAAGAGCCTTACGGATTTGATAGCCTTCTGGCTTCAAAAATTTTGTCAACACCTGGATATTATCAACGACATCATCCACAATCAAAATCGTGGCGGATGTCGTAACATTTTCTGCGGCTAACGTAAGGGGAGTGATCATGGGTGCAACTGCCGGATCCACAGCGCCAGGGAGGCTACATCGCCCCTGGCGGTTCTGCTTCGGGAAACAGGTCAAAAATAGGCGTTAGAGACGGTTATAGCTCAAGTCTGCAGGTTAGCACCAGCAGCGTCAATGATTGGCACAAAATTGTACCGGGCAGCGTAGTGCCGGATGATATTGCCGAGGCCCTGATGCTTCTCGGGCAGGCAATCTAGCAAGTGAAAGATAGCGTCATCGTCGCCAAGCACCGCTGCCCGGTGGAGTTCCTGCTGCCATTCTACGGGCAAAACCGCTAGGCTATCTGAGGTTAGTCGGTTTTGATGCGGCAATGGCCCGGATGTCATCGCCTCGCGGTGGTCTGGGGTCAATCCTCCAGAACCACTGCACTCCAGCGTCACGCCCAACTGCTGAGCGATGGTGTCTAGCAGCTCTGAGACCTGAACTGGTTTGCTGACCACGGCATCGCAGCCTGCTGCAACCGCTTGATTCTGTGCCTCACCCAAGACCCTAGCGGTTACAGCAACGATTTTGACTGGGGTCGGGCTACTGCGGCTCAACTTAGTCTCGGCGCGGATACGGCGCGTGGCGTGATAGCCATCTACGTTTGGCATCAGCATATCCATCAGAATCAGGTGGGGACACCAGCGGTGCCACTGATCGATTGCCTCTTGTCCATCTGCCGCTTCCTTGATGTCAAATCCAATGGGGGCTAAGAGCTGTCGGAGCAGATAACGGTTTTTGGCGATGTCGTCTACGACCAAGACTCGGTAGACCCCTTGGTTTGGAGACAGCCGTACATTGGGGTCGCGATCGCTGCTGGCACAGGGCAGCTCGCTGAGCTGTAGGGGTAGGGTCATGACAAAAGTAGCCCCCTTACCGGGACTGCTTCGCAGTGCGATCGCACCGCCCATCAGTTCGATCAGCTGGTGACTGATGGCTAGACCCAGCCCCGTCCCTTGTTTCGCAAGATGACCATGGGCTTGCTCAAAAGCGCAAAAAATGGCATCCTGCGCCTCGCTAGGGACACCGATGCCAGTATCTTCGATATCAAACTGCAGCAGCGCTTGCCGTGGCGCATTAGCAACTGCTGCCGTTGCTAATGCGGGTCTAGGGACAGGGCTGGCGTCTTGCTTACGGCATACTCGCAGTTCAATGTGGCCGGTATCGGTAAATTTGACGGCATTTCCCAGTAGGTTGATTAAAACCTGCTGTAGCTTTTGAGCATCGCCAAGAACAGCATCGGGCACGTCGGGGGCAACGGTGACGGAAAACGCCAGCCCCTTGGCGCTAGCGTGGGGATGCATGATGGTCTGCAGTGTCTTGAGCAAGTTGAGCAGACTAAACGGGCTAGCGTTGAACGTGTCTCGGCCTGCCTCAATCTTGGAGAGGTCCAACACCTGGTTGATCAAAGAGAGCAGGTGGTCACCACTGCTCAAGATCGCGGCTAGCTCGTCCTGCACCCGAGAATAATGAGAGATATCCTCAGACCGCTGCAGCAGCTGTGCCATCCCTAAAATGACGTTGAGGGGCGTGCGCAACTCATGGCTCATGTTGGCTAGGAAAGTACTCTTGGCCCGATTAGCGGCTTCTGCTGCCTCCTTGGCTGCGCTCAGTGCAGCTTCGGTTCGCTTGCGTTCGGCGTCGTGCCGTTTTCTCTCGCTGACATCTTGACTTTGAAAGACGAAATGTAGCGGTTCACCGCCGGTATCGCGGATTAGGGAAACGGTTCTATCGACCCATACCCAATGTCCGAGGTTGTGTCGGTAGCGCTTCTCAATCTGATGCCTGTGGATCTCCCCAGCTAGGGTTTGCCGCATCAGCGCTAAATCCACCTCTAAATCGTCTGGGTGGGTAATCGACTGTAGGGACGTCTGCAGCAAGGCCGCTTGGCTATAGCCTAGCATCTCGCACAAAGAGTCATTGACCCGTAGCCATGTCCCGTCTGTGGAGACCAAAGCCATGCCGATACCAGCGTCATCGAAGGAGCGGCGAAATCGCTCTTCGCTGTAGGTCAAGTCAGCCACCCGTTCAGCCACTTGGCGCTCTAGATCTTGACTGTAGCGGGCCAGGGATTGGGTCGCTTCGCGCTCGGCCCTAAAGGCTTGATAGGCAGAGGCGAGCAGCGCTGTCCCCACGATGCTAAGCGCTGGCGGCACCACCGGTATCCACCAACCGGCCAAAAAGGCGACGGAAGCCATGGTGTACATGATGCTGGTTGGCAGTACGGCGCTGCCAACGATCCGAATGCCATAGGGAAGAGCGCTGGCATGCCGCTTCCACTTTGCTTCCCACCACAAAAATAGAAGGGCACTGGCGATCGCCCAGCCCCCAATCCACCCAGTTTCGACCCATTCGGACCATACCTTCAGAATGGTTTGCTTCCCCAGAGCAGCGTCAACCATCTGGCTGATTATGTTGGCATGGATGACAATGCCGTAGGTCGCCTGCAGCTCGGCACTGGTCAGGCTACTGTGGGCGGTGAAAAACTCATCCCCAACGCTGGGAGCAGCGGTTCCAATCAGCACAACGCGATCGCGAATCAGACCCGAATCAACCTCCCCATTGAGCACCCGCGACAGAGAGACATGGGGAAACGCGTCGAGATGCCCTCGGTAGTGGACCATGGTCTGATATCCCCCAGCTGATGCCGTCACATAGGCACCGTCTCGCTTCCGAAAAGGGGCAATGGTCGCGGCTCCCAGCTCCATTGCCCCCGTCTTCGTCGGTCGTGGTGTGATGCCCTGCTGGTCTAAGTAATGAAGTGCAAGTTTAGTTGCAAAGCTGAGCTGCAAGTCTCCCTGTTGATCAGGGTAAGAAAGGAGCGCGCGTCGAACTTTACCGTCGGAGTCGAGAATCAAGTCACTAAAGCCAATCTGCTCCGACTCAAAAACTGGAGGGGCAGCAATGGGGCTACCAATAATCTTGTTGATCCCAAATAGTTCAGGGGTTCGCTGTACTACATCGGCCCAGCTGCCCGTGCCTGGTGCAACGGGCACGTCGCGAAATAGATCGAGACCGATGGCCGCTGGGCTATAGGCTGAGAGATCCTGAATCAACTGGGCCAAGGTGGCATCGCTGAGGGGATAATGCCCTAAAGCGGCAATATCAGCGTCACCAATGGTGACAATCAGCAGTTCATCTGGCTGGTTGTGGCTGCTGGATTTGGTGTGGTTCTTCTGACTTGCCGGAACGGCGCTGTAATGGCGCTGGCAAAAGGCATCGTAAGCCAATAGCTCAGAGGACTGCAGCATTCCGGTGCTGCGAGTGGCTAATACCCCCACTGCCACCAGGACTGCCGTCATCAATACCGATAGGACGTGGCGACTTTGGTAACGCTGCCACGGAGGGAGGGGCGACATGGGTGGCCTAGAATAGGGACGACAAAATCGAATCAGCCGTTGAGGCTTCAACCCCAGCCCAGTCTAAGAGCTGGGTCCAGCTGTGCTGGAGACGGCCTTGCTGCGATGAGTCTAGCGCCTGCTGAGCCGCAGTCGGCTGAGCCCTCCTCAATACCTCAACGGCATCGTACCAAAGCCCTGCCTGTCCCAGTGCTGTTGCCTGCTCTAGGGGTGGGTTGGGCAACGTGGCAGCTGGCGACAAGACGCGGCGAATTTGCCCTTGCTCCCACGGCATATCAGTTTGGCCGGAGGTACAAATTAGCCCGACGCCCCACCCATAGGTTTCACCAACAGCCAGCGGCGCGGCATCTGTAGGGAGAGACAGGGCAACAATGCTGTCCCTCTGCGGGATAGGCAGTATGGCTTCGTAATGTCCTTCCCCGGACGCGGCTTTGATGCTGAAGTAGATCTGTTGTGCCGAGGTGTCGGGAATGTAAACCAGGACCGTTGGATGGGACGCTGTTGTTAGTCCCACCTGATCCTCAGGCGCGATCGCGGCCAAAACCGTCGCCCCCGAGTCCTGACGGCACTCAGACGCGCCACGACTCCCCCCGGCCCGAGAACTAGTATGGGTTTCGTCCGTAGGCGGAACAAAAATCGGGGGGGCGGTGTCTTGAGAAGAGCGCGTTCGGGGCCGTGAGTCTGCAGATGCCGAGGGCGCGACGCCACAAATGCTCCCAACGGCGATCGCCACGGCTAAGGCTAGGGAGCCCATTGTCTTGACAGGTCGCTGTAGCAGAATCATGGCGTTTGAGTAGAAAGATAGGTGAGCAGGAGGCAAGCGAATCGCGTCTTTTTGTTTAAAAAGCAGTGTGGGACGCGCTGGGTTAGATGCTCAACTTTGACGATTCAGACAAACAGCACTGTCAGTAAGGTTGTGGGTCTAGGTGATGCTGCGGAGATGACTCGACAAAACGTGGCCCTGTTGGCAGATCGGGTCTACAACCTGACATGAATATCACCTACAAGTATAGGGGGGTGCCATTCACGCTATACCGCAGGGTAGATTACTTTACGAATTCTTCAACTGCGGTTTATTCGGATTCTGTTCATTTGAGATCTACGTTTATTTAAAGCCAGTTGCCCACCATGACATAGGGGGACCAATAGAACGGATGGGCAAATTCTGGCGTATTGAGTAAGCTAAGCTGAGCTTGTCTCAGTGCCTCCACCTTGGGCTGGGTTGACCGCGTCAGCCCCTTGTAAAACTGAGCCATTGCCATAGCGGTGGAGCGATCGCCTACCTGCCACAGGGTGCCTACGGTGCTACGAGCCCCAGATCGCACGGCCATTCCTGACAGACCCAGCGCCGTCCGCTCATCTCCACTGGCCGTCTGACAGGCGCTGAGGATCAGCAGCTCGATGGGTGTGGCGTCATTCAGCCGCGACTCGATCAGAGCGCTGAGGGTCTCAATATCAATGAGACCGTCCCAAGCCACCAAAAATGTCTCCTCCGGGGTGGCACCAAACTGACCATGGGTGGCCAAATGTAGAATCGGCAGGCGGCTATTGCGCACTTGCTCCGATACCCTCTGCCGCGTAAAGGCCCGATTTAGCAACAGTCGAGCATTGGTTTCCTGCCGAATGAGACTAAGCTCGGTCTCAACCTCCGGGAGAGGAGAAAAATTCAGCCGAGCTGTACTCAATCCCGCCGCCAGTACCCCAACATCTCGCCGCGCCAGCTGCTGCGGGTCAATTAGCTCTAGCCCAGGGGCGATCGCGATACTGTAGGATTCGATCAAGTAGTGCTGCCCATCATGTAGTGCCGCCATGGGGATGTTGTTTAAAGGCCCATCAGGAACAAATACCAGCGTCTTTACCCCCGCCTGCTTGAGCACCGCGTCCACTGGTTCCAGCAGCCAGCGGTAAAGCTCTTTGGACAGCTGCAGCCGCGTTTCATCGAGAAAGATGGGGTTTAAGTACAGCCGCAGCTGATCGACCTGGGCCACAACCTCAGCCCCTGTGACCGGCGTCTCGTAATACATCAGCGGGTGTTGTGGGCGAGCTACGATCACCGCTAGACGCTCTGGCAGGATGATGGGATAAATAATCGCTGCCGCCGCGTCTAAGGTGTCAATAGTTTTAGGGGCAGCGGTGAGGCAGGCTTGGCGGAAAAAGTTATCAAGTTCGGCTAGCTTGAGTCCTTCTAGCACCTCCCGCGCTGCGGTGAGGCGTTCTTGAGAGGGGGATGCGCCCTGTGCTGGTGTTAGCAACAGCTGAATCAGCTCTCGGTATACTGGCTCCACTGTTTGCGTGAAGGAAAACTGTACGTCTGTGCTTACCGTTGCTAAGTCCTGTCGCAGCGCCTGCAGTGACCCTACGGCCTCCTGATAGGCGGCGATCGCCACTTCCGTATCCCCCTGCTGAGCGGCAAGCTGCCCGAGCTGGTGCTGCCACCGTGCCGTTAGGTCTTGGGCGTTGAGCTGTTGGGCCAGCGCCAGCGCCATTTGGGTCACGGCCTGGGCATCGGACCACTGTCCCGCTTGTTGATAAAGGGCACCCAGTCCGCCTAGGGCAAAGGATTCAGCCCGGATGTCCTGTAATTTGCGGGACTGCTGTATGGCTAACCGCAGCTGTTGAGCGGCCCCCTCCCGATCCGCCAGCTGTTCCAGCGCCACCGCCAGGTTGACGCGGGCAAACACCACCGCCCGACTCGGCTCAGCAGTCGTCAGCTGAATCTCTACTGTCGAGGCCACCGTACGGGCTGTATCAGGGGCAGTGGCTAGCAGCAGCGGTAGTTGACTGAGCTGAGCTTGGAGCCGCAGTGCCGGACTCGCAGCTTGACCCACCTGTCGGTACTGCTGCAGGGCAGCCTCGTCTTGCTGACGCGATCGCAAAAGGTGGGCCAAACTCAAACGGGTCGCAGGGTGAGGCGCGATCTGCAGACTCATCTCCAGCTGCCGCTGGGCTTCAGCTAGATGTCCAATGCGGCGGTAGGCGACTCCCAGCTGACGCAGTCCTATGGCCTGCAACGCCGCAGGCTGGTTGTCTAGCTCGACCTGAATGCGGTCTAGCTGCTGCAGCGATCGCCGATAAAATCCTAAGCTTTGCAGCGCGATCGCCTGGTTGATTTGGCTGCCAATTTGGCCGGTGAGGTCGTCTACCTGCCCATAGGCTATTGTGGCCTTTTTCCACTGCTCTAAAGCTAGTTCGCTCTGGCCTTGAGATAAAGCTTGCTGTCCGGCGGTGTTGAGCAGCCTTGCTTGAATCGTCAGGGTCGCTTCCGTTTTAGGGCGTGCGTCTAGGG
>JBARYO010000432.1:0-2145 GCA_049647905.1 Elainellaceae cyanobacterium
AAGCTCTACATCCCCCAGCCCCTTCTTCCAATCCTGATACCGCTGGTGATATTCATGTCCTGTAATATTTCGGCTATCTTGCGTCTCGAAGAAGGCCCCCCAACCCCCAATTCTGGGGGAGCGGGATTTATGGTTAGACTGACTAAAAGCTATTAACGGCGAATGCTTCAGCTTTTAATCCGGTTCCCCCTTCGCGAAGCGTAGCCGTTGGCGAAGCCTGTCCGAAGGACATAGGCTGCGGATTGGGGGCGGAGGGGGCCTCCCGATCGTGTAGCTCGGTTACGAAATATTTCGCCAGCGGTATCAAGGATCGGGAGAAGGAGGGCAAAAGATTCAAGTCCCTCTCCCAAAATTGGGAGAGGGATTGAGGGTGTAGACGCGTAGCGGCTTCTCTGCGAGTGGGCTCAAAAGTGACATGCTCACAGACGAAACCTTCTGCATGATTGCCTCCTACAATAGAATTATCCTTGGCTGGGAACGAAACTTTCTATGGCGGAGCAGCTTGCCATTACCGAAGAAATCGCATTCCCAGATGCCAGCCAACTCACGACTTAAAAGCTTGATACCGTTGAGCGCAAGGGAGATTAAATCACTATGACACAGGCACTTGAGCAACGGACCTACACCCGCGAAGAATATCTGACATTTGAAGTGGCTTCGGAGGAACGCCACGAATATGCGAACGGAGAGATTCGGCCCATGACCGGAGGCACACCGGACCACAACGAATTGGCAATCGATCTTGCGGCCCTACTTAAATCTGCCCTGCGGGGCAAACCCTACCGCACCTTCGGAGCCGATCAACGGCTGTGGATTCCCGATCGCAATCTTTATACCTACCCCGACGTTATGGTTATCGAAAAACCTCTACAACTTCAAACCGGGCGGACTGACACCGTGACCAATCCCTGCTTCATCGCTGAAGTCCTCTCCAAATCAACCCGAGACTACGACCATGGCGAAAAGTTTTCCGCCTACCGTACTATTGACAGCTTCCGCGAATATCTGCTCATCGACCAGTACAGCATTCATGTAGAACACTATGTAAAAACCTCTGCTAATCAATGGCTGCTGTCGGAATATGACGATCCGAATACGATGTTGTCACTGAACGTATTTGAAGCTCAAATTGAAGCTGCTGCTCTATATGAAAACATTGATATCGATGCTTGACAGAGCAGTAAGAGCGATCGCAACAGCGCAATACCTCTCTTTTAGAACCATAGATTCAGCTGCCCTCAAGGAGCAATTTTCCTATACATGAGAAGTCGAGTCGTTATAACCACCCCTAATCGCTTAGCAGAATTTCTCAAATCCCAGGGCATTCACCCCGATCAACTGCCGGAGTAAGGTATCCCACACCCATGCGTCTTTTACTAGTTGAGGATGAACCTGACCTGGGCAAAGCCATCAAGCGTACGCTGACCCAAGAGGCCTATGTCGTCGATTGGGTACAGACCGGCGACGAGGCGCTGGCCTACCTAGAACAGGACGTGACCCTCTACGCCCTAGCCGTATTCGACTGGATGCTGCCGGGAAACTCCGGGATTGCCCTTTGCCAATGGCTGCGATCGCACCACCATGCCCTCCCCGTCTTAATGCTGACCGCCAAAGACCGCATCCAAGACCGCATCCAGGGCCTAGACGTGGGGGCCGATGACTACCTCATCAAACCCTTTAGCATGGCGGAACTGCTGGCGCGGTTGAGAGCATTGCGCAGGCGATCGCCCGAGATCAAGCCGACCCGAATCCAGCACGGACCCCTAACCCTAGACTGCGATCGCCGCGTGGCCTTTTTGCGCACCGGCGACGCTGCCGAGCACCCCATCGAACTCACGCAAAAAGAGTTCCAGCTGCTGGAATACTTTATGGTGCACCCCAATCAAATTCTCACCCGCGACCAGGTGCTGAACCAGCTCTGGGAGATTGGCGCTGAGCCCAACAGCAACGTCGTGGCGGCCCAGATGCGGCTGCTGCGGCGTAAGTTAGGACAGTACGACTGCGACCACCTGATTGAAACCGTCTATGGCAGGGGATATCGATTCAAGACCGAGTAGGCTATTTCGCCGCAGCCGCTGGCAGCTCACGGCCTGGTACACGAGCGTTATGGCCGTCGTTCTGGGTCTCAGCGGCGCTGGCGTCTAT
>JBARYO010000433.1:0-2367 GCA_049647905.1 Elainellaceae cyanobacterium
CAGAATATCAACGGTGTTGTTGAGAACGAATATATTTTTGGAGTCTACGCCCTTCTTTTCTAAAAACGACTTAACTCCCGGCGTATATGCGAAAAAGGCGCTAGCGCGTTTAGATAAAAATATTTTGGCTTTTTCAGAAACTCTCTTTGATAGGGATGGATTTGTGATATTTCTATCGTTCCCTATTCCCCAGTAAGCAAACTTAGTACCTTGGAACTGATGAAGCTGGCATAGAGGGTAAGTCAAATTGTTGACGGCTTGTTCAACTACGATCAGATCATAGCTTTTGGACGCTTTCCAAAAAGTTTGATAAGAAATCTTCTTGCCAAGTAATTTTAGGAAAAACGTGTCAACATCTAGCGTCTTGAAATTGAACGAGCTCGGATCAATTTTTTCTTTGAAAAACCGCTTTTTAACTAACTCCTCAGAATCGAAAACAACTTCGAAATCCCATTGATCTGATTTTAGTTTTTCAACCGCATTGTAAAATGGGATTCTATAGTGCGGAATTGACGACTGGTGAGCGATGATAACCTTTTTCATTCTGAATGTATCCGCATTTCAATTACTATAGTAGTTGTGCTTATCTGAGCTAATTGATTCAATAAAAAGCGTGCTTTCTGACTTATATTTGTGTCGAATTCGTAATCAATTATAGCAAATTGAGCGATAGAAATCGTAAGTTTTTTGAGCTATTGTACTCGAATTCAAGCTATCCAATGGGGCATGGCTATCGCGCTTTGTATTCGTTGACCAACATATAGATTTATCGAGCTTCTCCGCGGAAATCTCCCCGGTGTAAGTCTGCACCCAGTCCTGCCCAACATCGTCTTTGACTTCTCCAAGAGAACCAAGCTCAGGCACCAGTATAGGTCGGTCAAATGAAAGAGCTAGCAATGCACTCCCAGAGTTCAGAATTTCTCGATATGGTAATACAACTAAATCGGCTGACTGGAAATAGATATGAACATCATCATTGTCAACAAATTCGTCCTTGATCAAGATTCTTGGGTCCAAGCGAGCAGCACCCATAATCTGATCAAAATCAGTTTTCTGTAAAGACCTAAAAGAACCTACAATAAGCAAGACGGCGTCAGGGCAATTTACCCTTTCAAAGGCTTTGATTAAAGCAGGAACGTTCTTGTATGGTTTAATTCTACCGAACAAGAGGAAAACTTTTGCTGAAGCAGATATGCCGAGCTTACGTCGAGATTCTTCAGGAGAAAATCTGTTTAGATAGACGTCACGATAATGACTGTGAGGAACAACACAACCGGGAATATGAGATAAATTAGGAAATATTTTTTCCGCTGCTGCTTTGCCAGAATGGCTCAAACTAATATAACCATCAAGCTTTTGAGTAAATATGTTCCAAAAAATAGATTCTAGCTGGGGATACTGATTTTCATGTGCACCCAAGTTATGTACAGTCCAGATAATCTTCGTTCCTTTCGCTCGAAGCAAATCGATCAACAACAAGAGTAGTGATGTTTTTGCGATCGCCTCAGGCAGCTGTGAATTGCCGAGATGCCACTCTGGCCAGTGTATGTGAAAAATATCGTAGCTTCCGCTAATGCATCGCTTAGTTGAGAACTCGTGAACATCTCCTCCTAAGGCGACTATCCCTTTATAAAGTGACCAAGTATATGGATTTTTATACTGCCCTCGAAATGCTGGCTTCGCAAGAATTTTCATAATGTATTTACTTGGCTTGGTGATGGATCTACTCCATTATCGAGTAACTGACCGAACTTTCTTAGCAAAGTCTCCCATAAATTTGGGCCTACACTTCGGATAGCGAAACCATAGAATAATAGGCTTTGCTAAACATAAGGGGAGAATACCTACCCATAGGAACCAAAAGCAAAGGATGAGACGCCTTGATAGCTTTAATTTCTTATAGCTTAAAGCAGCTTTATTGCCTAAGAAAGCTAACGAAATTCGAGAATCTGACTTCACTGGGTGCGTATCCGGACTTATCCGCAAAGACGCAATCCGATTGATTAGATGATCTAAATCATTTAGTCCAGGATTATCTGTCAGATGATGCCCGAATTTTTCCGCTGTTTTCCTCAAATATTTATATCTAAGCAAATCATGACTTACGGATTTTTCAAACTTTTCTCCTGAGCTTTCAAGGGCCCTATTAGACCACAGGTTGCTATCATGATAAACTCGCGCCGCAACAGGGGAATCAATTGAGGCAACCTTTCCATAGAAAGGCGCAATGCTTACAAGATATCCGTCGGCAGAAATCCGGAAGTCTTGCTCTGGAATTGGCATAATCTCACTGAGCGCTGAGCGGCTAAAGCTAAGCCCACTTGTAACTGTTGTCCGATATCTTCCCTTTGATAGCAATAATTTTGA
>JBARYO010000434.1:0-5393 GCA_049647905.1 Elainellaceae cyanobacterium
CCCCTTGGGTTCCCCCGCAGCGGCGACTGGACCGACCTGTTTCTGGTACTCGATAAGCTGTTTAAGCTGTCGGAGCGCTCTAACCTGGTGCCCTTCCGCCGGCGCGGACTGAAAGCCGCTGAGGACTGGGTGCTGGAACGACAAGAGGAGACTGGTGACTGGGGCGGCATCATCCCCGCCATGCTCAACTCCCTGATGTCGCTGCGCTGCCTCGGCTATGACCCCGAAGACCCCATTGTCAAGCGGGGCATGGCGGCGGTAGATCGGTTTGTGATCGAAACCGAGGCGCAATACTGCGTCCAGCCCTGCGTCTCCCCGGTCTGGGATACCGCCTGGTGCATCCGCGCCCTGCGGGACTCTGGGCTACCGGCAGACCACCCAGAGCTGTTGAAGGCGGGGCAGTGGCTTTTGGATAAGCAAATCATGGACTACGGCGACTGGGCCGTGAAAAACAAAGCGGGGCGTCCCGGCTCTTGGGCCTTTGAATTCGTCAACCGCTGGTACCCCGATGTGGATGATTCCGCCACGGTGGTGATGGCCCTGAGCCAGCTGACCATGCCCAACGAAGACCTCAAGCAGGGGGCGATCGCCCGCACAGCGGACTGGATTGCTACCATGCAGTGCAAGCCCGGCGGCTGGGGCGCATTTGACCTCAACAACGACCAAGAGTGGCTCAACGCCCTGCCCTATGCCGACCTGAAGGCCATGATCGATCCCAACACCGCCGACGTGACGGCGCGGGTGGTGGAAATGGTGGGCTATCTTGACGCGGATGCTGCCGCCTATCTGACCCGCTACGGCACCAAACCCTATGAGCATCTGCCGGAGCTGCTGCCAGGGGGAGGGGATGAACCGGGACGGCTGAGGCGATCGCTGGACTATCTGCTGGCCGAGCAGGACTATGACGGGGCCTGGTTTGGCCGCTGGGGCGTCAACTATATCTACGGCACTAGCGGCGTGCTGGCGGCTTTGGCGCTGGTGAGCCCAGAACAGCACCAGGGAGCCATTGAAAAAGGCGCAGCCTGGCTCGTAAGCTGCCAAAACAAAGACGGCGGCTGGGGGGAAACCTGCCGGAGCTATGACGATCCTGCTCTGCGGGGCCAGGGCGACAGTACCGCCTCGCAGACGGCTTGGGCGCTGCTGGGGTTACTTGCGGCAGCAGACGCGACAGGAACCCCAGCAGCTGGCGTGCTGGAAAAGGGCGTTCGCTACCTCGTGGATACCCAATACCCTGACGGGCGCTGGGATGAGGACTATTTCACGGGGACGGGCTTTCCCTGCCACTTCTACCTCAAGTACCACATGTACCAGCAGTATTTCCCGCTGATGGCCCTAGGCCAGTACCGCCAGCACATGGGCAAGCGGTAGCCCTCAGCGCTGTGGATGCGCTGGAGGACGGCAATCCTGAGACAGAAAAAAGCTATAGTAGCGTCAATCGACCTCTATATCATCCCCAAAGGAACTCATTATGCGGCTGTCCCAGATGCTCTTTGTCACCCTCAAAGAAGATCCAGCCGAAGCGGAAATTCCCAGCCATAAGCTGCTGGTGCGGGCGGGCTATATCCGCCGCGTGGCTCGGGGGGTGTCTGCCTACCTGCCGCTGAGGTGGCGAGTCCGGCAAAAAGTCTCCCAAATTGTGCGGGAAGAGATGGACGCCACCGGGGCGCAGGAATGCCTGCTGCCGCAAATTCAGCCCGCCGAGCTATGGAAAGAGTCGGGTCGCTGGGACACCTACACCAAGGCCGAGGGCATCATGTTCTCCCTCACCGATCGCCTCGACCAAGAGATGGGCCTCGGCCCCACCCACGAAGAGGTAATCACCGCTGTCGCGCGGGATATGATCCGCTCCTACCGGCAGCTCCCCGTCAACCTCTACCAAATTCAAACCAAGTTCCGTGACGAGATTCGGCCCCGGTTTGGCCTGATGCGGGGGCGGGAGTTCATTATGAAGGACGCCTACTCGTTCCACAGCAGTGAGGAGAGTCTGAAGCAGACTTACGCGGCCATGAACGATGCCTACTGTCGCATTCTGCAGCGCTGCGGGCTGGCCTTTCGGGCGGTGGATGCCGACTCAGGAGCCATCGGCGGATCGGGATCTCAGGAATTCATGGTGCTGGCGGAAGCCGGGGAAGACGAGGTGCTCTACACCGAGGATGGTAAATACGCCGCCAACGTGGAGAAGGCCGTATCTCTGCCGCCGGATGCGGTACCGTCTGAGTTTGACAAGTACGAGAAGCTAGAGACCCCCAACACCCCCACCATTGCGTCTCTCGCGAAGTTCCTGAACTGCTCCCCCACCCAAATCGTCAAGAACGTCTTGTATCAGGTCACCTACGACAGCGGTGAAGCCGTGCTAGTGCTGGTGAGCATTCGCGGGGACCAGGATGTTAACGAGACTAAGTTGTTTAACGAACTGACAAAGGTGGCGGCGGACTACGGCGGCAGCGCCGTGATTGCCCTGGAGGTGCCCGACGCAGCGGCGCAGCAGAAATGGGCCTCTGAGCCGTTGCCCCTGGGCTACATTTCCCCCGATCTGTCAGACGACTATATCAAGGAAACCAAAAATCTAGCGCCCAAGTTTTTGCGGCTGGTGGACAACACCGCTGTGGAGCTAAAGAACTTTGTCACGGGCTCCAACGCGTCGGGCTACCACGTGGTGGGGGCCAACTGGGGCAAGGAGTTTACCCTGCCCAAAGCGCAGGTTGACTTACGCACCGCTACCGTGGGCGATCGCGCCGTCCACGACCCCAGCCAAACCATTCAGTCGGCGCGGGGCATCGAAATTGGCCATATCTTCCAGCTGGGCACCAAATACTCCAAAGCGCTGGGGGCCACCTACGCCGCCGAGTCGGGTAGCGAAGAGCCTTTAGTCATGGGCTGCTATGGCGTCGGGGTGTCGCGACTGGCGCAATCTGCTGTGGAGCAGTCCTATGACAAAGACGGCATCATTTGGCCAGTGGCGATCGCCCCCTATCATGCCATCGTCATCGTCCCCAACATCACCGACGAAACCCAGATGAGCACCGCTGAAGACCTGTACGCTCAGCTCAACGCGGCGGGCATTGAAACTCTGCTGGACGACCGAGACAGTCGGGCGGGCTTTAAGTTCAAAGACGCCGACCTAGTGGGCATCCCCTACCGGGTGGTAACGGGGCGATCGCTGAAGCAAGGGAAGGTGGAGCTGGTGAAGCGGGCCACCCACGAAGCGCAGGAGATTGCGCTGGAGGATGTGGTGACGACGATCCAGAACTGGATGACGGAAGATATGGCTTGAGGGCAAGAATTTTCGATACAGCGCCCGTTAGGCAGTGCTATGCGGTGAAATGGTCTCAAGCCCTAACTCGGACCCAACGCTTCCAAATAATCTCGGGGATTAATAGGCTGGCTCCCCTGCCATATCTCGAAGTGTAAATGGGGGCCGCTGCTGTTTCCCTCACTGCCGCACTCAGCCACTAGCGCCCCCGGCACAACCACCACCCCATTCTGCACCAGCCGCTTTTGCACATGGCCATACACAAACTCAGTGCCATCCTCGGCAATTAGGGCGATCGCCTGAGAGCCGTAGCCATCGGGGTCAGTATTCACATGCTCCACTACGCCCGATTCAACCGCTGTGATGGGCTCACCGTAAGCGCAAGCGAGATCAATACCCTGATGAAAATTTTTCGTGTCGGCATCTCGCTTACTGCCGCCGTAGCGCCAGCCAAACTCGCTGGTCACCTCAGCTGACGCCATGGTTTTACCCTTGAGGGGGAAAACCTGCTTCCCCGGGCGGGAGCTGAGGGCATTGACCGCAACATCGGTTAACGAAAGCGATTCTTCCGTAGGCTTACGGGCCGAAATTACGATTTCTTCCGCCACCTGCTCAAACTCGCCGTAGCGTTCGGGATAGGCCGACCGCTGCACTTCTTGGGCCAGCATCCCGGCGTCTTTTTGAATTCGATCCTTAATGTCTAACAGCCCTATATTCGTGCCGTGACCCTGAAAGAAAGCCTGTGCCGCCGTCAGAGTATCGACAGTGTCCGGCCAATCCTGGGAGGGCCGCTGCTGAAAGGCATTTTGAGAATCGAGATCGCCGTAGGACAATTCCTGCAGATCGCTTTCCGCCAGCGCCGTCATCAGGGCAACCTTTATGTCATACTCGCTAGCCCCCACTTCAATGCCAGCGCGAATAATTGTGTTGGCGACATCGGCTTGGTGCTGGTTGAGCATGTAACCGCTGTAGGTCGCGGGAACAACGCGCCCCACCTGCCTCAGCCTAATTTGTCCATGGAGGCGGCGAATACTTTGCCACAGCATAGGTCCCCAGGGGGAAATCCACAGGCCCGTGACCAAAAGAGAAAGGACTAGCGCAGACAAAACCGCCTTAGAGCGCTGCTGCTTTTGGGCCTGTGGCGAGGCAAACAGCCGCTGGTTAACGATCGTAATCCGAGCCATTCCTAGTCCTCAGAGTCGCGCCGGTACAGGTCCTCTAGGGACTCAACAGGTTTGCTTGGAGAGTTGGTGATGACGTTGTCAGATGTGGAGGGCTGGGGTCCGAGGAGGGGCTGGAATAGGGGCGACACTAGATTTTTTGCCCCCCAGCGGCCCAGATCAACCGGATGAGAACTAAGGCGAGCGGGACCACCATTGCCCTGGGCCATATAGACCACTCCAGCGCCGACGGTGATCAGCCCCATCACGGAGCAGAACAAGCCAAATCCCCGTAATCCGGTTCTAATGGGGTTGCGAATCCCCCAAAAAATGCTGCCCATGCCGCGACCAATTTCGGCAACCGGGCCTGCCTTGCGATAGCGCGTCGTGTCCTCACCATCCATATTGATTACGACATGGTCGTCATTGCGGTCTGGCATAGTGTCTCCTTCAGGCTGACATCCTTATCATGGCTTATGACTCATGTCTCTTGAGACGGCAAACAATCCGGGGAGATGACGGGGGTCCAGCGACAATTGTCTTCTGTAGTATAACGCCCGAGATTGAAGTAATTGACCATATCCAAAAACGCCTTGAAGTCACTGGTCTCAATATTTTTGTCGCTACTCCAGATGGATAGCGCTTCGACCTCAAAATCATCCTCGCCAGGTTTGAGGGGACTGGAGGCGCTGAAGATGTACCGAAAGAAGGCCACAACAATCGCCGAATGAGGAATATACTGCCAATCGACGCTGGTGTGCCTGTTTTCTGAGGCGTCGATACCGGGGGCGGTTGGCCCTTCCACAAGGCGGTTAAGCCGGTCGATATTTTCAGGGTCTCTGAGGTTGAGCCGACGGCCAATGAGTTCTTCAATTTCGGGGGTAATCAGCCGCCCTGGGTTGACATCGGGCTTGATGCCCAGGTGCTCCAAAATCTTTTGGCTCTCATCCCGTAGCCCTTGGGGCTTTAATAGGGCAGGG
>JBARYO010000435.1:0-2028 GCA_049647905.1 Elainellaceae cyanobacterium
TACACCCGCCACTATGAAGGATATCTCAGGAATAACAGACTTAGACTCCGTGGCCCGATAACGCGAACTGGTCGTCAGTTTTGTTTTCTCTTAGACGGAGACTTAGAAGAACGAGGACCTGAAACGGAGCTGGATGGCAAAATATATCTCACCGATGGCAATTTTTACCAGATTCTGGGTGCGGCGGTTACTATCTTTATTTGTAATTAGTCACAGCAATAAGGAAGGCTTAATGAGAAAGCCTCCAGAGACCCAGACTTATCCAGGCAACAGAATAGGGGGTGAACACCCCGAAGCGGCGATGAGCTCAAAGAGGTGGTCTACGGCATTTTTACCCTGACGGCGCATCGATTCTAGGAAGCTGAACATCATAGCCACGAGTTGAGCGCCCCAATCACTGCGGGCACCGCCCGTGACTTTACGATGAATCACCACCGGTCGTAAGCCTCGCTCCGCATCGTTGTTGTCAGGCTTGACCTCAGGATTGGTGAGAAACGTAAACCAGTCTGACCAATGCTTGCGAAACCGGTTGCTCAAGGCTTGGGCATCAGCGGCCCAACGTCCCTTTTGGGGATGCTCCAGCACGTCGGCTAACTCCGCTTCAATGATGGGCCTGAGGGCTTGAAGTCCAGCCAAACTGAGCCGCCCCTGATGATAGTCCTGGTGGGCTTGGCGAGCGGTGTGGATAATGGGGAAGATGCGGTGGGCGAACTCCCGATTTTCCGGGAACCGAGAGGTGGTTAACGCCTTGAGTTCTCGCTCTAGATGCGCCCAGCACGTCTGCTTCGCCCCCGCCGATTGCGGCCCATAGGCCGACCAGCAGTCGCTGCTCAGGATGCCCGTGAAGTCCTCACCCAAGAGCAGTTTGACCTCGGCTGAACTGCGGGTGGGGGCAAAGAACAGAACGCAGCATTCCGGTGCGGTGGCGATCCAAATCCAATGATTCACGCCATTGACGCGATAACTGGTCTCATCGACACAGCGCACCCCAGGCTGTTGAATCCAGCTCCACCATTGAACGTAAGCGGGTTGTAGGGCCTCGCAAAACCACTGATGCACCTTGGCTAAACTGCCTTGAGACATCGGCACACCGAAGATGCTCTCGACCACATAGCGCTGTTTTGACCACGATAAATTACCCCCATAGCCCAGCCAGCCCACGACACTACTCAACCGTCCGCCATAGCTGAACCCCTCCCGGCACCCGAGCGGTAACTGCGAGTAACCTTGCCACTCGCAGGCGGGACATCGATACAACGGGCGCTCGTACTCCCACACCTCAACGAGATCTGGCACCAGTTCGGCGACCTGCTGTCGCTGGGTTCCCTGAGCTTGGCGCTCAACGGCACCACCGCACATGGGGCAGCGCTGCACATCGAGCAACTCAGCGTGATCAATCCAGCCAAAGCCGTTGCGCGTCGTGCCGGGATGGTTGTATTTGGGACCTCGTTTTCGCTGCGGCTTTGGTTTATCCCGATTCGGTTTCTTGGGGCCATCGGAGGACGGCGGCTGCGAGCTCGTTTCGCTAGTTCGCCCGGTCACTTTCTTGAGCTTCTCGCTCAACGTCTCGAACTGGTCCTCTAGCTCCTTAACCCGCTGCTTCAGTTGCTCGCTCTCGGCGCGTTGCTCACAGTAGCGCTCGTACCAATACCTCGCCCCTTGCTCTTCGGGGTTGAGCTCTGAGAGGTTCAGTTCTGAGGGCGGTTGAATCGTCATGTCCCTTACTCTACCGACTTTGACCTCGTTCGCAATAGCTACACCTTGTTGCGGTGACTAATTACTATTTATCAATTATTGCTTTCTCGAAAGTCATGAACCAATCTCTTCAGAAACAGATCCAGAAACGTAAAATCTCCATTGGAAAAGCCTTGGATAGACTGTCAAATAATTCAATTATATTACAGGATAAACTGATAGATTTTGAGTTGTGTGATCGCTTTTTTAGGCAGAGCAAAAATCTTGAAAATCTTGCACCTCTAGTGCCTCTTCTGCTCTGGCAAAGCTGTTACTACTTAGGCTCCCCAAACA
>JBARYO010000436.1:0-2918 GCA_049647905.1 Elainellaceae cyanobacterium
TATTTATGACTCCTTACTTAGTAGTTATGATAGCAATTTTATTTTCTTCTGTTTGCTGTCCACACCTCTTTTATTATTTTACCGCGCGAGTTGACATCTACTTTGTGGGAGATGTAAATTTTCCGAGCCTTCCCTTTTGAAGAACATGCTGTGGCAATAATATTCGCTTTGATCGTACGACGATCGCGTTCAATATTGCTTACGGCATAGGTTTCAATCGCATTTTGACTGAAAAAGAACTGCCAATAGTCGCCGATTTGTGTACCCAAGTAGACGCTCTCACCACCATAATCATTCCACACAAGAACAGCGTTCATATCATACTGACGGGTGATTTCTTTGAAATCTTCCGACATAATTGCTTCCCAATGGTTGTGTACGATCTTTTCGGGTCTAGACACAACACCTTGCTGGTATATGGACAACGCACTGATAATTAGCACGGCATAAATGCATCTCAGCCAGCAGGAGAGCGCTTGCGCTGACGCGTCAGCGTCACGCTTCCTATAATCATTCTGCATTTGCGAACCCTGCACACCATAGTATTCCCAAGGACTCAGGCTCCTTAGGCAGAGCAACTATTGCCGTCTTGAGATCAGACGACGGGTGTAGGCTTCAAAAGTTCCCAGTGATTACCAAGCTTAAAGTCTTTCGTGTTCAACAAGCCTGAAGTTTTCTATTGTTTACTTGGAGCTTACCAATGGCTTGAAACCTGCTGACGGTAGTTAACAGGAACATCAGATGTATCGATAGATTAAAGCTGGTATTGTAGCATTGCTTAGGAGCGCTACAATACCAGCAGATATGTGGTGTATTCTTGCCCCCTTCAGTGCGAGCTAACACCAAAAATGCAGTTCTAGGCAAAAAATTTGAGGTTTTCTGGAGCCTTAGACATCTTGTAAAAATTAGATAACGCTACGCGCTAGGTCACATCTCGCTTCGTCCGTACCCAGTCTGTCTGTCGTCGAACCACAAAGGCAATGTACAGCGGGATTTTCCAGGCAACATACAGCGGAGCCATCAGTAGCGCCGCACCGGAAATATAGTGGCGTCCAAACTTTACCCAAGCGGCAACAATAGCGATCGCAATTAGCAGTCCCTCGACAGCACAGATATAGACCGGCAGGCGAGTGAAGCCAGCTAAAGCGACAACGCCAGAGATCATCAAGGTACAAGACCACATAAGGACTAACAGCGATAGCGGTGGCACCAACATTTCTAGCGCCAGCGCCAGTAGATCGAAGCGGCGCTGATGGACGGCTTCTTTGAGGAGACGTGGAACTTGAGTCGTCAGCGTACTGAGTTGACCATGCTCCCAGCGAGTGCGCTGGCTGTTCGCAGCATCTGCATCGCTAGGTAGCCTGCCGGTAAGACGGGCTGCTGCACAAAACTGTGGCGGATAGCCTGCGATCGCCAAATCTAGGCCCAGCTGCATGTCTTCAACGATATTGCCGCTGGCCAGCGGAGCAGACTTGATAATCGGCCAGGGAAAGGCCATCCCTGTTCCGGTCAGCAGACAGGGCAAACCCAGTCGGGCCAATCCGGCCGGGCGGACCCAGTTTTTCACCAGAAACGCTAAGGCAGAAATCGAGTCTGACGGGCTGGGGTTCGGCGGAACCTCCATCAAATAGACCCCTTGAATGGGTCGGGAAGATGATTGTGCCTGGCTTGAGAGCCTTGCTAGCGCGAATGCATCAACGGTGCAATCCGCATCGACCATAACCACAGTCTCTGGTAGAGTGGCAGACAGGCAACTCAAACCATAGTCAAGCGCGTATCCCTTTCCTCGCTTAGCTTGGTCATGCCGCTCAAACACAGTGACATCAAACCGGCGAGCGATCGCGGCTGTTTCGTCGGTACAGTTATCGGCAACAACGTAGATATTGGCCGTGTCTGGACAGTGAGACGTTACAGAGGTCAGGGTGTCAGCAATAACGACTGCTTCATTATGCGCTGGCATGAGAATAGCGGTGCGCTGATCTACAGTATTACTATTTAGCGGCGATCGCGCTGGCAAGAGAGCCGCTATACATTCAACAAATAAAACACCGATGGGGACAAGCAGTACTAGCGCTGCAGCAACCATCCCCCATTCTGCAGCGCCAATCAACCACTGATTTAGCATAATGCTCTCGTTATGATACCGCTATCGCTTTAGGCCGTTACTGCACCGTGAATATCATTGGCAACAATCCCCAAGCAACGGAGGCGGAAACTCTTCAGATCGTCAATGACCTTTGAAAACTGCGTACGCTTTGTCTCCTCAATCCCCACAACCAGCACAACACCGTCAGTATGACTACTAACGAAGGTCGCCTCTGTAAAGTTTGATAGATTAGGCGTGTCATAGATCACCAAGTCGAATTGACTCTGCAGCGTTTCCACCAGCTGATGCATCACAGGAGACGCAAGCTTCTCAGGTTCCTTCTGAAGAACGTTACCAGCCGTTAAGGCATAGAGATTGGGGGTAGAGGTTTGCTGCACAACCCGGTTAACTTTCGCAGCGGCCTCACCATTTAGGAGGTCGCCAAGTCCTTCTGTGTTGGCAACGCCAAGCGACCGATGGAGTCGGGGGGATTCCAGATTAGCGTCAACCAACAGAACCCGCTTACCGCTTGCAGCGGCAACCTTCGCCAAGCCAATGGCCAGCGTCGAACCACCATCTCCTTGCTCCACTGCGCAAACAGCAAATGACTCTATCTCTTGAGACGGAGACAGGAAGTTTATCCTGGTGTACAAAGATTGAATCGATTGCTGAAAGGGTGAGCGCAGTCCGCTGGCGTCAATAGTACTCCCCGAAGATGCAGTAGCGTCGTACTCGCTATACGGAACAGAGCCAACAAACGGTAGCGATGTGGCAGACTTTACGTCTGCCGCCGTGTAGAACACATCTCGCTGACGTTCAAGCAACATTGCGA
>JBARYO010000437.1:0-4530 GCA_049647905.1 Elainellaceae cyanobacterium
GTCATTAGAAGAAGTTCACTGCCCCATGCCGTTTAGCACTGCTACAGACCTCAAATCGTTTATCGTACGGGACCCGATTGTTGTCTCGTCTGATGCGGCAGCAATTGATGCGATCGCTACAATGCATCTTGCGCGAGCGGACCCTGGGGGCGAGCCTCTTCTCGGTGAGGCTGAAACGCCTAATTCCCCAGTTGATAACCACCGGCAGATCCGGTCAAGCTGTGCACTGGTGATTCGTGATAGGCAATATGCTGGAATTTTGACGGCTCAGGATGTTGTGCGGTTGTGCGCCCAGCAGCACGATTTGGCCCATGTCACGGTAGGGCAGGTCATGTCTACTGCCGTTGGTGGCCTACGTGAGTCTGCTCTGACTGACCTATCGTCAATGATGAACATCATCCAGCAGCGCTGTGTGACCCATCTACCAATTCTGAATGAGTGGAGCTACCCCATTGGATTGGTGACCAACGAAAGCTTACAGCCGGCCTTGAGCCGAGAGCTGCAGGCACAGCGACAGATTGAGGCGCTTTTGCTTGAGAGCGAACAGCGCTATGCGTCTTTGGCTGCCATAGCGCCTGTCGGCATCTTCCGCACCGACTCGATGGGCCGCTGCACCTACGTCAACGATCGCTATTGCAAAATTACTGGGGCTACGCCAGACGCCATTCTCGGGGCCGCCTGGCGAGACTATGTCTACCCTGCCGATCGCGACACTGTGGTAGCGAGCTGGGAGCAATTTGTAAAAAACAGCCTACCGTTTCACCTCGAATGTCGCCTCTGTCGGCCCGATGGGACAGTAGTTTGGGTCTACAGCCAAGCCATGGTGGAACACAATGCCGCAGGCCATGCTGTGGGCTGCGTGGGAGCCCTAACCGATATCAGCGATCGCAAGCGAGCTGAAATTGCGCTTAGGCAGCGTGAGTCGCAGAGCCGAGCACTTTTAACCGCGATCCCCGATTATCTCGTGCGGGTGGGGGCTGATGGCGTATACCGGGAGATTGTGACGCCCAACCCTGAACTCACCGTTGTACCTGGGGCTGTCAATGCGGTTGGTTCGACGCTGCAAGAGATTTTGCCAGAGCATATCGCAGCCAGGCAGTACCACTATCTAAAACAAGCGCTGGAAACCGGAGAACTGCAGCGATTTGAGCAGCAACTGCAGGTTGGCGATCGCAGGCAGGACGAAGAAGTGAGGATGATTAAGAGCGGAGAGGATGAAGTCCTGCTCATGATTCGCGATATTAGCGAGCGGAAACAGACTGAAGCCGCGCTCAAGCAGAGTGAGTGGACTAACAGCACGCTCATTAATACGATGCCTGATCTGTTGATTCATATGGACCGTCGCGGGCACTACAGCCGCGTTGCTGGCGGCAGTACAGTCCGGGTCAAACAGCCATCTGATGATTGTGCTGAGCGCAACGTCTACACCGTGCTCACGCCTGAACTCGCGCAACAGCGCTTGTACTACGCGAACCAGGCTATCGACAGCGGTACCGTGCAGGTCTACGAGCAACTGTTTGACTACGATGGTGACCTCCGCCATGAAGAAGTGCGAATTGCCCCTCTCAATCAGGAAGAGGTGCTCGTCATTGTTCGAGATGTTAGCGAGCGCAAGCAGGCTGACCTGCAGCTCCAAAGTCTATTTGAGGGGACAGCGGCAACAACCGGACAAGACTTCTTCCCTGCGCTGACGCGACATATTGCTCAGGCGCTCAACGTTTCCCACGCTGGCGTCACTGAACAAATCGGTGATGAGCTACGAATCCTGGCATTTTGGACCAATGGGGGCCTGCAACCCTGTAGCTCCTTCAACGCGACAAATCTACCATGTGGTCGGACTCTCCGAGATGGCTCATTCTACTTTGAAGGCTTAATTAAGCAGGAATTTGCAGAGGCGGAGCCGATGTCTTGGGGCGACTTGACCACCTATCTTGGCGTTGCCCTGACTGATAATGCTGGCCAGGCAATTGGCACGCTGTTCATCATGAACGAGCATCCTATTCAAGACCTACAGCGGGCGAGCCAGATTTTGCACATCTTTGCGGCCCGAGCTGCTGCTGAGCTAGAGCGTCAAACGGCCAGCCTTTCGCTGGAGCAGCTCAACCAGCAGCTCGAAGCCAAAGTGACAGAGCGGACAGCGGCCCTGCAAGAGCGAGAGCAGTTCTTGCAGACGGTGCTGGATACGTTTCCCCTCTCCGTATTTTGGAAAGATTGCGGCTCTGTATACTTGGGCGGCAACCGCAACTTCCTTCGAGACGCGAATCTGACCTCAGTATCGGAACTCTTTGGCAAGACGGACCGCGACATGCCTTGGGCAAACTGCAACGAGGACTGTGCTCGAGATCAGGAGATAGTAGAGTCTAATATTGCGAAGCTGGGAACTGTTGAGGCTCGAACACATGCCGATGGCAGCCAAGTTTGGATAGAAACGAACAAATTGCCCCTCCACAATCTGAATGGCGATGTGATTGGCGTACTGGGGACGTATCAAGATATTACCGATCGCAAGCGGGCTGAACAAGACCTGCAGGAATCCCAGCACTTTATTCAAACTGTTCTCGACACGTTACCCATACCGGTGAACTGGAAGGATCGCAACTCTGTTTATCTAGGGTGTAATCAGCAGCTTGCCACAGTCTTGGGGTTTGAGTCACCGGCTGAAATTGCGGGCAAAACTGATTTTGATGTCGTCGTAGACAGAGACGAAGCCGAGCAATTCCGCGCCGATGATCGGCAGGTGATGGAGTCAGGGATTCCGAGGCTTGGGATTGAGGAACCCCTGACCCTACCCGATGGGGATCAGCATTGGCTGATGACGAATAAAGCCCCGCTGAGAGACCTGGCGGGGAACGTTTTTGGCGTCGTCGTCACCATCCAAGACATCACCGATCGCAAGCAAGCCGAAACCCAGGTTCATGACCTGCTCAGTCGAACCCAGCTCCTCAACCATATCAGCTCAGAAATTCGCGATTCCCTTGATGTATGCACGATCATTCAGAGCGCCATCAACGTCATTGTTGCCGAGCTGCCAGCTGATATCTGCGCCTTTGCTTGGTATGAGGAGTCCTCAAATACAGAAGCGTACAGCGGTCAATGGACCGTTAAGCGAGAGTGCAAAGTGGATGGGCTATCAAGCAGCTTAGGGACCTATTCGTTTAACCAGTTCCCTCAGCTGATCAGTCATATCGTTGATAATCAGGTTTATCGGGTAGATGGGCTGACGGACTTGCCCGATGAGCCGCTAACCGCCTATCTCAATCAAATCGGTATTTCGGCATTTCTTTGTATTCCCATCCACACGGGGGGAGAGAAGACTGGCAGCTTACAGGTTGGCCGCATGGCTGGCAGCCGGCCCTGGCAAAACGGGGAAATAGAGCTGCTGCAGGCCATTGCTAATCAGGTGGCGATCGCAATCTACCAAGCGGAGCTGTACAAAGAGTCCCAGGCTAAAACCGAGCAGCTACGGCGCTCGTACCAAGACCTAGAAGAAGCCCAACGTCATATGGTGCAGTCTGAAAAGATGTCTAGCCTGGGCCAGATTGTGGCCGGAGTGGCCCATGAAATTAACAACCCCGTTGGCTTTATTTACGGTAATATGGCCGTCGCATCAGATTATGCCAACAGCCTGACGGCGCTGATCAAGCTGTATCAGCAGCACTACCCTGACCCGCCTGAGGCGATCGCTCATCTCGCCGAGCGCGTTGATACGGCCTATATTCTGAATGACTTTCCCAAGCTGCTGGCCTCTGTGGAAAATGGTGCCAACCGAATTCAAAACATTGTTCAGTCCCTGCGGACCTTTTCTCGCTTAGAGCGGGCCGAGTCCTCGGAGGTCGATATTCATAGGCATATCGACAACACATTAGTGCTGTTGCAAAATCGCCTCAATGGTCGAGCAGGCAATCCTGAAATTCAAGTCGTGAAGCATTACGGTGGCTTACCGCCCATTGAATGCTACAGCGGTTTGCTAGACCAAGTGTTTATGAACCTGCTGTCAAATGCAGTTGATGCCGTTGAAGAACAGCAGGAGAATGCTGGGACCACCTACAGAGGCCGCATCACGATTGCTACAGCGATCGCGATAGACAGCACTGTGACGATCTCCATCCAGGATAACGGCAGCGGCATGAGCCCAGAGACCCAGGCAAAGATATTCAACCCATTTTTTACGACCAAGCCAATCGGTGCTGGGACAGGGATGGGATTGTCGATTAGCTATCAAATTGTCACCGCAAGTCACAAGGGAAAACTTCACTGTCACTCGTTCCTCAGTAGTGGCACTGAGTTCGTAATTGAGCTTGCACAGCGCTTGCCGTCTTAAAGTTCAGTCAGACCGGTGATTCGCGATGCTTGCGATGGGGCCAAGCAAAGTTTTCTTTAAACTCAGCTGATGTTACGTGCTGACTGTTGAGTTCACCCACGATTTTGGAGTTCCAATAATCAGAGAACTGGTTCAGTTTTTGATTCATGCTAATCGGCAGTATAGGGTTTGACATCCTCACCCAGCAACCCTAGCGGGTATGCAGGGAG
>JBARYO010000438.1:0-1814 GCA_049647905.1 Elainellaceae cyanobacterium
GCGCAATGTATCTCAACTGTAGCCATATCTGTTAGCGATGTACCACAACTGCCATACCCAGCCCTGTAACGAATTGTCTCGTAGAAAGCTTAGCTAGTGGACTATATGGCCTTCCCTGACTTGAAGCACTAATCCTTAATAAAGCGCTAAATTCCCACTGGGAAACCGGGGTTTGTGGCATGATTAAACCTGAACAGGCCTCAAACTGATACGCCTGATACAACATTGCCAAAAGCAATTGACGCAACAGATACAACGGAGGAACAAACGTATGGCACTACAACTGGGAGATACCGTCCCTAACTTTCAGCAAAGTACAAGTCAAGGCGATATCGACTTCTACGACTGGGCTGGGGATAGCTGGGTTGTTTTGTTTTCCCACCCAGCAGATTACACGCCGGTTTGCACAACCGAGCTTGGTGAAGTGTCACGGCTTCAGCCGGAGTTTGATAAACGCAACGCAAAGGTTATCGCGCTCAGCGTCGATGATGCAAACTCTCATGCGGGCTGGATTGGCGATATCAACGAAACTCAGAACACGACCGTAAATTATCCCATCATCGCGGACTTTGATAAAAAGGTCTCTGACCTTTACGGCATGATTCACCCCAACGCCAATGCAAAGGTTACGGTTCGCACCGTCTTTGTTATTGATCCGCAAAAGAAGGTCCGCTTGACGATTACCTATCCCCCCAGCACGGGTCGTAACTTCGATGAGATTCTGCGGGTGATTGATTCGCTGCAGCTGACTGACGACTACAAAGTTGCGACGCCGGTAAACTGGAAAGATGGCGAAGACTGCGTCATTGTGCCAACGATCAAGGACGAAGCTGAGCTGAAAGAGCGCTTTCCTAAGGGCTACACGGTAGTCAAGCCCTACCTGCGGATGACGCCTCAGCCTAACAAATAGGCATAACCCAGCAGATTTGACGCCTGCCTAGGTAATTTGTGCGGCTACGCTGGTGAGACTATAAAAAAAATCTGGCTTACAGGAGTATCGCTCACGTAAGCCAGATTTTTTGCGTTGCGTTTCACTGTGCCTTTCTAAGCGGCCAGTAGCGCTTTCTCAAGGGGCTGCCACGTGAATTGGCGATCGCCGCCCATTTCCACAATCACTTTGAGCCGGGGCTCCTGGCTGGGGAGTTGAGCCAGAAATTCGAGCTCCTGCCTTGACAAGATCGCACCTTCTAAGAGCCAAATGATCAGTCCCTTAGATGTCGTCGGCAGTTGCTCAAGCATGTATGTCGCCAGAGGGGGGATGTAGTAGCGGTAGCCTACCGCACCTTCTGTCCCGATATCTTTCTTTCCAAGATGGGGAGGGCGCACCCCATGGACTGTCAAGAGGTAAGCGGACGGATCGCCAAGCCCACGGGCCGTTAAAACTGTCAGGCCGTAGCCTGCGCCCCGGAGCCTGCGCTGATATCGCCCTTCGTGACCGCCTTCGAGGGGCGCATACACCGCTAAAGCACCCGCTTGAGACAGGTCATTGACGAATTTTTTGCCGGTTATGAGCAATGGCATGCCTATGTATCCTCTATATACCCACAGGTCTACTATATCTTTACCTCTCAACTGTGACTCACTCGCGCCGACCATGCAAGCGCCCTGATGCTGGGTATCGCTAGAGGCGCTTACGCAGCAAAAAAAGATGTGGACAAATGGTGGTTATTCGCGTATTATAAATAACCGGATCGAAAAAACGCAATGTGCGCTTTGGCGGGTTGGCGACAGTACTGAAGTCAATCGGCTCTCTTGGTCTGGAAGCGTGTTCTGTGATGCATCAATGAGATGCCTCATTTTATGACAATGTTTGC
>JBARYO010000439.1:0-1831 GCA_049647905.1 Elainellaceae cyanobacterium
CACGAGAAGGATTAGCACCGCCTTCATTACTGCCGCTGATTCCAGACGACAAGCCTTGTCCTGACGATAAGCCGCTGCTGGTGACTCCTCTGCTAGTGGCTTAGAACTCTCCTTCAGGGACGGTTACGAACCCCTCAGAGAGTGGGCTGTTGATGTTGTAGATCAATATTCTGGAGTTTCAATAGGAGAAAAGGCTAGAGAATCTCTCAAGAACGAAGCACTGACACCATCCCGTCGCGTGACGTTACCGTTCGGTTTCGAATACGACCTCGATGCTCCGATCGTTGAAGGGGGTAGTTTGACCTGGAAAGAGGCCACCCACGAAAATAGACTTCCCCGTGGCCAGGAGATTATAGACAATATCATAGAAGTAGCCAAAATACTAGAAGAGGTAGAAGAATTTCTAGGGTCTCCTGTCGAGGTTGCATCGTGGTATAGACCGCCTGAAATAAATATAGATGTTCGTGGTCAAAGAGCTAGATGGACTTTGTAATGCCGAAAAAGCATGGCAGTTAATGGCTCACTGACGAGCAAACCCGCCTCCCCCAAGACTCAAAGCTAATATCTGGCAGATAAAATACACTCTTCGAAGCGTTCTAGTCTATCTGAGAGTCACCTAAAACACATGTTGCATAGGCCACATTACTAAAGCAAAAACAGCAAATTAAACCATCTTCTTTGTTTTCAATCTCCGACAACAATTTAGACGCCTATCCCACTCTATACCTTTCGACAGCTCAAGATACTCTTCCTATACCTATTGGTTTCTCTCTTAGTCCTGATGCTAACTTAGGCCATAAAAATGTACGGTCTTGAACATAGGCCGCGATCGCTACACCCTAGCAAGTTAGTGATGGCTTGTGGTCATAAAAATTAAGACATTGTTGAAAAGAAAGGTTTACCTATGGAAACAAGAAAAGACACAAATTATAGCCCAGACGCCAACCCCGACCCCATCACGGGTGAACCTGGTGCCCATCCCATTGGCACTGGCGTTGGGGCAGCCGGCGTTGGTGTTGCCGCAACGGCAGTCGGCGCTGCGGTTGGCGGTCCCATTGGGGCAGCGGTTGGTGCCGTTGTGGGTTCAGTGGCCGGTGGTCTGATGGGCAAAGGGGTTGCCGAGCAGATCGATCCCACCCTAGAAGACGACTACTGGCGTACCCAGTACGAATCACGCCCCTATGTTGAAAAAGATCACGACTACGACAATGACTACGCTCCGGCCTATCGCACGGGCTACGATGGCTACTCCAGCTATGGCACTGAAGGGAACACCTTCGAGGAAGCAGAGCCCAAGCTAAGAGACCACTACGAAAAGCAGCGCGGCACAAGTCGGCTGGATTGGGAGAAGGCGAAGCCCGCAACCCAAGATGCCTGGAACCGCACCGACAGTGCCGTTCGAGGTCGCCGCGAGAACGATGACTACTGGCGCACCAATCATAAATCTCGACCCTACATTAGCTCCGACCGCAGCTATGAGGACTACGAGCCAGCGTATCGATCAGGCTACGACAGCTACCGCTCCTATGGTCTCGATCGGGGCATGACTTACGAGCAGGCTGAGCCTGAGATCCGCTCTCGCTATGAGCGTGACAACCACGATGGCATAGGTTGGGATGACGCCAAGGATGCTGTCCGTGATGCCTGGGGTCGGGCCAAGAGCACGTTCTCTAGCAGCGATCGCCATAACCACGATCATCACTAATGCTTGACAGTCCTAAGCGTTAGGCCCAGGGCAATAGAGTAAAAAGCGATCGCACCGTTTACTAGACGGTGCGATCGCTTTTTGCATAAAGCAATGGGTGATGTCTGGAAAACACCTACACAGCAC
>JBARYO010000440.1:0-9016 GCA_049647905.1 Elainellaceae cyanobacterium
TGGTTGCCGATGCTCTCCACTGGACAACCCGTGACCTCAGCGCCATGCCCGACGATGGCGGCTGGAAGCGCTACGAAATTATTGATGGAGAGCTTCATGTGACCCGTGCCCCCCACATCCGCCACCAAAGTGCAGGTGGCAAGCTCTATTTTGAACTCGAAGCTTGGTCTAGGCGCACCAAGCTTGGGGAACCGTTTCAAACTCCCGGCGTTATTTTCACCCCCACTGATGCGGTTATTCCTGATGTGGTCTGGATTAGCGCCGATCGCCTTGAGGGCAGTATCGATGACGCTGGCCATTTGACAGTTGCCCCAGAGCTAATGATTGAGGTTCTTTCCCCCGGCGAGCTCAATGAGCAGCGAGATAAAGAAGTGAAGCTCAAGCTTTACTCGCGGCACGGCGTACAGGAGTATTGGATCGTTGATTGGCGGCGGCAGACCCTAGAGATCTACCGCCGCTCGGAAGCTCAACTTATGCTCGTCAGCACTCTAATAGGACAGGACATCCTGGCCTCACCACTGCTGCCAGAGTTCACTACGCCCCTATCGCAGATCTTCTAAGCTCGTCGCTCAACGCGTTAGGCCCAGCGCGTTAGGAGCTAGATCGGCTTAAATCACCTTGAGCTAGCGGCTAGCGTACGCGTTGACAGCAGCCACGAGGCGCTCTGTCCAGTGCTGCACTAAGTCGGCGCTCGCCGCCTCTACCATGACGCGAATCACGGGTTCCGTCCCCGACGCCCGAATCAGCACGCGCCCGTCCTCCCCCATGGCCGCTTCGGCCTCGGCGATCGCCTGCTGCAGCTGGGGATTCCGGCTCCAATTCCTCCGGCGATCGCTGCTTTCAACGCGGACATTCTGCAGCACCTGGGGATAAGTGTCAAAACTCTGATCTACTAAAGCGGCAAGGGTTTGCCCGGACTGCTGGACCAAGATTGCCAAGTGAAGCGCCGTTAGGGTGCCATCGCCAGAGATGCTGTACTGGGGACAGAGAATATGGCCTGACTGTTCACCGCCCAGCTGAGCGCCCCGACGGGTCATTTCTGCCTGCACATGCTGATCCCCCACTTTGGTGCGCACAAAGGTACCACCTTGAGCTTGCCACGCCCGCTCAAAGCCAAGGTTCGCCATCACGGTGGTCACAATGGTGTCGTCAGCGAGCTGGCCCTCTTGCCGTAGAGCGCTGCCCCACAGATAGAGGATGTAGTCGCCATCTACAACGCGGCCTTCGCCATCTACCGCAATCACGCGGTCGGCGTCGCCGTCAAAGGCAAAGCCCATATCTGCCCCCGTCTCTCGCACCGCGTTAATCAGCGCAGTGGGGTGAGTGGAGCCACAGTGAACATTAATGCGATCGCCATCGGGTTGGGGATGGAGACAGTGGACCCGAGCGCCCAACTGTCGAAACGCGGCTGGAGCGGTGTGGACGGCAGCCCCCCAAGCGAGATCTAAAACCACCGTCAAATCCTGCAGATTCGGCAGGGGCTGGCACAGTGAGGTTAGATAAGTATCGACAAGGCTTGCGCGATCGCTGTAACGGCTCCACTGGGGTAGAGGCGTTACGCTGTTGGCTTTGGAATTGTAGGCTGTGGAGTTTATTTCTGAGGGCGATCGCCATGCGTCACGCAACGCCTCTTCAATTTGAACCTGCTGGTGGGCCGACAGTTTGGCTCCCCCCTGACCGAAAAACTTAATGCCGTTGTCCTGGGGCGGATTATGGCTTGCCGAAATCATCACGCCGCCCAGGGCTTGGGTGGTTTGGGTTAAACAGGCCACCGCTGGTGTAGGGCAAAGGCCTAAATCCCAAACGTCCAACCCAGCCGCTGTTAGCCCAGCCGCGAGAGCAGTTGCCAGTACTTCCCCTGAATTGCGGGAGTCGCGCCCTAGGATAATCCGAGCATCTGCGGCAGTAGACGCGTTGTCCAACAGAACACGACCGGCCCAAAATCCAACTTGGGCCGCGAGGGAGGGCGTTAGCACATCTCCGTAGCGGCCCCGAATGCCATCGGTGCCAAACAGGCGATTGTTGGGCAGTTCAAGCGGACTCCAAAGCAATGGTGCTTCAGACTCTACTGGTTCATGGGATAAAATTGGCGGCGTTAGCGACAAAATCATTGAAATCACACTCCACACATCACACAGTGGAGCATATCACTTCTGTAAATAATTCTTAAGTGCTTGCTTCAAAACCGCAGCCCATTAAGGTGTGCTTATCAACGGGTATACGGCACCTGATACCGTATTTCCGGACTAAGCACCCACCTGTGACAGCAGCTCTTCTACTTGCTCACGGTTGAGATTTCCCTCAATCAGCTGTGGGTTTGCAGGGTCGTAAGGCCCCTGCAACCGATCAACCGAGAGAATGTCGGCGCTTGGCGGGAGGACAGGAGTATCTGGATCAAAGGCGGTGGGGCGCATCAGAGAGCTTGAGAAGCCGCGAAAAACCACCACGGCGTCCTCATCACCGTCCACTTGGGCATTGATAAGGAGCACTTCTTGAGGACGCTTGAGGGTATATTGCTCTAGTCGGGTAATTAGGCTCACGGTGGGTGATTTGGTGGATAACTCTTGTGGGTCTTAGGGTATAGCCGCAGGAAACCGCGACAGGATCCAAGCGTTACCGCTCCATCGCTGTGCGCCCTTCCTTCCCTAGCCGCACGAAGACAAAGTATCCCATACAGAGCAGGTACACAATCAGGCCCACCAGACCAAGGAACCCTAGAAAACCGGGGGTCAAGTTGGCATGGAAGTATTCCCGAAACAGGAGCGGCGCTTCAAACCAAACCCGGCAAAACGGCGTCGCCGCAGTCTGCTGGTCGAACGCGCAGGGCAAAAATGGCACCATGGCGATCGCACCTAGCCCGCCATAGATGCTCACGGCCCAGCGCCAGCTGGTAAACGTGGTCTTAAGGGGCGATGGGGGCTGCTCGACAATCTCTTCATTAATATCCACCCAGAACCATAGGCAAATGGGAATCAAGATGTGGGAGGCCAACCCCGTGAGGATGCTGAAGGGAAACCCGCCAATCATCAGGTATACGGTAATGGCCAGGAGGCTTAGCACCCGCCAATAGATGATCAACAGCCGCACCATGACGTCCTGCTTACGCACAAACGCCCAGACCAGCAGCACCAGTGGGGCCACGACGGTGAACAACACCGCTAGGCGGTAATCCATCCAGACGAGCGATCGCAGTAGCTCTTGGCTCATACCCTTGTCTATCCCCCTATAATCCTAAAAATTAGCGATTTCTAATGGCGACTGTACCATCGCATGAGCACCCCTGCCAGCTGATCTGAGCTGTGCCGCACCTGACCGTCACTCGTCTCGATCATTACGTTAGCTATAATAATCCGTCGCCCGGTCCGTTTCACCGCCTCGCGATCTAGAACAACAGGGGTGGAGCCAGCGCGCTTGTAGCGTTCAATAGCCATGTCAGAAGGCGATCGCCCTTGAATTAGAACGGCGTCAAACAGTTGAGCGCCGCAGGCGTCATCAATCGCGCGAATGTGCTCCGCCACCGTATAATCATCGGTTTCTCCTGGCTCGGTCATGATGTTACAGATGTAGACGCGGGGCACTGTGCAGGCCGCGATCGCCTGGGTAATATCGGGCACCAGTAGGTTAGGAATGATGCTGGTGTAGAGGCTGCCGGGACCAATGACCACGAAATCTGCTTCGTGAATGGCCTGCAGTACCTTAGGCAGGGCAGGAGGATTCGCTGGACTACAGCCCACTTTGACAACCTTTCCCCGCGCCTTAGCAATGTTGGATTCTCCTTCAATCCGCCGCCCGTCCTCCATTTCAGCCCACAGCTGCACGTCGCTCAAGGTTGCAGGCAGCACCTGCCCCCGCACCGCCAACACCCTGGAGCTAGCCGCGATCGCCTGCTCCAGATCGCCGGTCACCTCCCCCATGGCGGTAATAAACAGGTTGCCGAAGCTGTGCCCCTCTAGGCCATTACCGGCGCTAAATCGATATTGAAATAGTTCTGTAAGCAGTTTTTCCTCATCCGCCAATGCCGCTAAACAGTTGCGGATATCCCCTGGGGGCAGCACCCCAATTTCCCGCCGTAGCCGCCCCGATGATCCACCATCATCAGCCACCGTGACCACTGCCGTAGTGTTGGCGCTGAAGTGCTTCAGCCCCCGCAGCAGAGTAGAGAGCCCTGTGCCCCCACCCACGACCACGAGCTTTGGACCTCGATTCAAACGGCGATGCTTCGAGAGCAGATCGACTAAATCCTCATCGCCATTGGGCATCAGCACTTCGGTAATGGAATTCAGCGTACGTGTCTGACCCAAAAAGATCAGCAGAATACCGATGACTAAAACAAGCGGACCACTGACATAGTTGGGGATTGCGTCCGTGATGGCGGATAGCACCTGGCTGATGAGCTGGCTGATGTAGAAGACGGGGGTCCGTTTGCTCCAGATTGCCACCCCGAGCGCGGTGAGGAATACCCCCACGGCGCTGATGAACAGCCACCGCTTGATCAATAGACCCGGTGCTAGCCAGCGAAACCAGCCGCTTTCTGGCCCAGACGACTGCAGTCGCGATCGCTGCAGCTGTTGAGCCTGCTGCGATCGTTTGCCGCGTCGGTACCGCTTACCCATAGGGCTAGAGATCGGCTTAAAGAACTTGAATGGCATAACCGAGGAATAGGGCCGGTGACGTCAACCGGTACTGTGGGCTGAGATAACGGAGATAGCATCTCACATGATCAAGGTCACTAGGTTCATCGCTGTGCCACAGTCTCGGCATCAAATACTATTCACACCAAACCATGGGAGTCAGCACAAGTCTAAGCAGACGATTTAGGCCCAGTGGCGAATGCTATGAAAAATTAACACTTTTGGGCTGCTAGGGTTCTGTAGAAATATCGGCTACCATAGCTCCCATTGGCGTCACCGCTTTCTAAACTATGACCAGCCTTCTCTCCTCCCCGGCTCTGACTTCCCAGCATCCTGGCGATCGCTTCTCGATTGCGGCTCAGCCGTTGTCCCTAGATGCGGTCTACGGCCATGCGGACGACGGGGCTAACGGGGCTATTGTTCTGATGAGCGGCATGGTGCGCAACCAGACCGGCGGCAAGCCCGTCGATGCCCTAGACTATCAAGCTTACGAACCCATGGCGCTGCAGGTATTTCGTCAAATTGGAGCCCAGATTCGCCAGCGCTGGCCCGAGGTGACCCGTGTGGTGATTCACCACCGTACGGGGCGGCTGACGGTGGGGGAAATTAGCGTTCTGGTGGCGGTGGGCTGCCCCCATCGAGGGGAGGCTTTTGCGGCCTGCCACTATGCCATCGATACCCTAAAGCACACCGCCCCAATTTGGAAGAAAGAGTGCTTTAGTGACGGCAGCCACAGCTGGGTGAACTGCTGCTAAATGATTACCGTCACCGTTAAGCTATTCGCCGCGTACCAAGAGGCCTACCGCCGGTCTGAACTATTGCTTGAGCTGCCGGACCAAACCACCGTGCAGGCCCTCTGCGATCGCATTCTGGGGGAGCATCCCGAACTCGAACCCTGGCGGTCCCAGACCCGCTACGGCGTCAATCTCCAGTTTGTGGACCCCGATACGGTCTTAAGCCATGGCGACGAGGTGGTTTTGATTCCCCCCGTCAGCGGAGGATAGCCCCAGCTATGACAACTCGCCGCAGGTTTCTCGCCCGCTCTGCCACCGCTGCTCTGTTTAGCAGTCTTGTTCCCCGTCGCGTTCAGGGGCAAGCTGCCCCAAGGCCATCTATTGTGCTGCCGCCGCGTCTGCAGCCTGGGGACCAGGTTGGCATCATCAGCCCAGCTGGGGCAATGCGGGAGCAACGCGACTTAGAGATTACCGCCAAGGCGATTGTGGACCTGGGGCTGGTGCCCCGGCTAGGCGCTCACACCCGGGATCGCTACGGCTATCTAGCGGGCCGCGATGGCGATCGCGCAGCCGATATTAACCGCTTTTTTGCCGACCCTGCGGTCAAGGCGCTGATGCCCATCCGGGGAGACTGGGGCAGCGCCCGCGTTTTGCCCTACCTGGATTACGGCATCATCCGCCAAAATCCAAAAATTATCGTGGGGTTTAGCGACATTACCGCCCTGCTGCTGGGTATCCACGCCCGAACGGGGCTGGTTACCTTCCACGGACCCCATGGGGTTACCTCTTGGTCTTTGGGGCAGACCCAGCCCTTTAGGCAGGTGTTGTTTGACGGCGGGGCGATCGCCATTGGCGGTGTCCCCGCCGCAGCGGTCAGTCCCCCGCTGCAGGTTATCACCCCGGGGCAAGCCCGGGGGCCGCTGATTGGGGGCAACCTATCTGTTATCGCGGGCATTGTGGGCTCGCCCTATTTACCCGATTTAACCGGCAAAATTCTCTTTTTAGAAGACGTTGGCGAAGCGGTTTACCGCGTTGACCGCATGCTGACTCAGCTCAAGCTCGCCGGAGTCTTGAACCATCTGGCGGGCTTTATTTTTGGACAATGTACCCGCTGCGCCTCGGATGACAGCGACGGCTCGCTAACCCTAGAGCAAGTGCTGCAAGACCACATTCAGCCCCTGGGTATTCCCGCTTGGTCGGGGGCGCTACTGGGTCATGTTGAGCCGATTTTGACCGTTCCCATTGGCGCAGACGTGGCAATTGACGCAGAGCGCGGCTCGATTCAAATGCTACAGCCTGCTGTAGCCTAAGCGATCGCCTGATAGCGGTATGTCCTATCCATCGATGGCATCGATAGATAGGATGGCTTGCTTCCGTTGAACTTACAGGGCGACCTCTGTAGGCTAAGGACAGCGTATCTGGCTTCCGCTATGGCTGTTATTTTGGCGATCGCCGTTTCCTTTGCCCTGCTGCTGATTGGGGTCTCTCAGGGGGTCTACATGGCCTATCCCCTGCTGGGGGCATTGGGAGCATTTGCGCTGGCAGCGCGGCAACGGGGGGTCACTTGGCCACGTCTGCTACAGCTTGGATTGACCGGCATTCGTCAATCCCTATCGGTGGTGATGATTTTGCTGCTGATTGGGGTGCTGGTGGCCCTCTGGATGGCTTCAGGGACAGTACCCGCTCTGGTGTACTGGGGTTTGGACATTATTCAGCCCCGGACCTTTTTGCTGTGGGCGTTCATCCTGCCGGGGGTGGTATCGGTCCTAATTGGCACGTCCTTTGGCAGCGCCAGCACCATTGGACTGGCTCTGATGACCATGGCCACCGGTAGCGCCATCGATCCGCACCTAGTGGCGGGGGCAATTATTAGCGGCGTTTACATCGGCGATCGCTGCTCCCCAGTATCCTCCAGCGCCAACCTAGTGGCGACCATTACGGGCACATCGCTGCACCATAACCTCCGCGCCATGGCCCGCACAGCGCTGCTGCCTATTGCCCTGTCGGCTTTGCTCTACGGGCTGCTTTCCCTCGTCACACCCACCTTGACCATCGATCGGCAGATGCAGGCGGCGATCGCCCAAACCTTCACGCTGCACTGGAGCGTCATCCTGCCAACGGTGGTGGTGCTCGGACTGTCAGCGCTGCGGGTGCCGGTGCTCTATACCCTAGCCCTCAGCATTGGGATGGCGGGGGCGATCGCCATGGTGGTCCAGGGACGCCCCCCTCTCGATCTGTTGGAGTTTGCCCTGACCGGATTTCGCCTGTCGCCAGGTGAGCCGCTAGCCGGTGTGTTTGGCGGGGGTGGGCTGGTGGCGATGGCGCGCGTATGTGGCGTGGTGCTCGCATCAACAGCTTTGGCGGGGATTGTGGCGGGGACTGGCCTGCTGGGCAGCTTGGATAAACGGCTGGGCCATTCAGAGCAGGGCGATCGCGATGCTTCTGCTGCTGGACACGAGCGCCGGTTTGTGGCCACGGGATTGGTCGGTATTGTCACCGCGATGTTTGGCTGTACACAAACCATCGCGATTTTGCTCACACAACAGCTGGTTCAGCCCCAGTATCATCGTCACCACGGTTTTCAGGATGGCTCTGAACAGGGCGAAGACAGCGGGAGGAAGGCCGACAAAGTGCCCTCTAGTCCGGCCTTAGCGCTGGACTTAGAGAACACCGTTGTGGTTCTGTCCCCTCTGGTCCCCTGGAACATTGCTGGGCTGGTTCCGGCAACGGTGCTGATGACAGACGCTGGGTTTATTCCCTTTGCGGTCTATCTGTATTTGCAACCGCTGGTTGTTTTGGCCCAGCTGAGGGCGAGGCGGTTCAGCCGTGCTGCCTAATGAGGGATGAGGGGGGTCCATAGTCGCCACTCCACGTACTGCAGCAGATGCAGCTTCTCGATGGTTTCGCGTACGCCGTCAGGAGAGCCACTGAGCTATGGGGACCACAGCTCTAGTCAAGAAGAATAGTACATCTTTGTTTCTGGGGCAAGAGCCTGGTTGAGGACTTGGGTCAAAGGGGCTCGCCGCTTGGTTCAGCGCTGACAATTGAATTGTGACGGCTGCAATTTGGCTGTTGGACGGTGACAATTCGATTGTGGTGCTGCCGCATTTAAAGTGGGGCGGTGCAATTTGAGTTTGCAGGGGGCGATCTTTACTATGGGGCGGTGACAATCGAAAGATCCTGGGGCGCAATTGAGTTGTAGTGCGTTGACTTTGAGGGTCGAGGCGTCGCAGTTGAGTTGTGGGGGCGCTTCCTCGAAAATTTGATCTGCTTGACTGACGTCGGAAGTAATTCTGCTGGGTTGCACGGCTAGAATCGACTTAGGTGTTTTGAGATTGCTGCAGTGGGTGCTGAGGCAACAGGAATAGGGACAATCGTCCGGGAGCCGCCAGAGCTAATGGGAATAATCGGAGATGAGCCCGAGATAATGCAGGCACACCATAGCCAAGATTTTGGACGGAATTATAGCTGGCAAAATCCAGTTTCCTGACTTTCAGCGGGGGTAGGTCTGGGATGATAGCCACATTCAGAGCTTACTGGTCAGCATTGGGCGATCGTTCCCCGTTGGTGCCGTAATGCTGTTGGAAACGGGGGGGGGGAGGTAAAGTTCCAGGTCCGCCCCGTTGAGAATGTGCAACTACCTCAGCCCTT
>JBARYO010000441.1:0-2514 GCA_049647905.1 Elainellaceae cyanobacterium
CACCACAACATCGGCAGAAATTGTCGGTGGCGCATCAGGGCGCACCTGGTTGGGGAGCCAGACTTCCACCGTCTCCGCGTAAAAGCTAACGTTGTCGACGTTATTGAGCATGGCGTTGTAGCGGGCCTGGGCTACCGACTCCGCGTGGGACTCGACCCCTATCACCTCGCGAACGCGCTGGGCCAGCGGTAGAGACAAGGTGCCCACACCGCAATAGGCATCAATCACCGTTTCGTGGCCCTCTAACGCAAGCTCCTCTAGGATAATCGTGAGCAGCGCTTCCGCCTGAGCGGTATTGATTTGAAAGAAGGTAGCGGAGCGAATGTGAAACTCTAGACCCGCAAACCGCTCGGCGATATAGGGCTTCCCGGCCAGACCTCGGGTCATGGTCCCGAAGATGACGTTGGTGCGGCGCTCGTTGATGTTGAGGCATACCCCGGTCAAGCCCAGCGACTCCAACCATTCCTGCGCCTGCTCCTCCAGGCCAGGTAGTGCATCGACGTCGGTTTGAGAGATCAGCGTCAGCAGTTTCTCGCCAGTGCGCTGGCCCACCCGCAGCGAGAGGTGGCGCAGTGCCCCAGTCCCGGAGGCTTCGTCATAAAGCGACCAGCCCCGCGCCTGGATATCTTGCTTGGCTTGAGCGAGAATCGGGTCTAGGCGATCGTCCTGCACCGGGCATTGATTGAGGTTGACGAGCTTGTGGCTCCCTTTGCGGTAATAGCCCGCCTGCACCTGCCCCGTGGCGCTCCGCCGCAGTGGATAGGTGGATTTGTTGCGATAGCCCAAGGGAGCGGATGGGATTACTGGGTCGATGGCGACATCGGTAATGCCGCCCAAACGCTGCAGGGTTTGGACCACGATGCGATGCTTCTGTGACAATTGTTCGCCATAGGCCACGAACTGCCACTGACAGCCGCCGCATTTGTCCGCCACAATGCATGCGGCGGGAATGCGCTGCGGGGAAGGCTGCAGCATAGCCTGTACTTTGCCCTGGGCAAATGTGGGCTTAACCTGCAGCAGCCGCACCCTGATTCGATCCTGGGGGACCGTATCGGGGACAAACACGACGCGGTCATGCCACCGCCCTACCCCATCGCCGCGATCGCTGAGGCTGTCGATGGTGAGATCAATTAGAGCGCCCTGTCGCCAGTCAGTGTTAGTAGCGGTCATGGTGTAATTCAGCGCTTGAGAAGGTGTAGACGTGTAGCGTACCAGCTGAGGCGGGTTCTGTCACACTTGCAGAGCAGGCGGACTCAATTCGTAAAATGGGTGTGGGGATTTGATTTGCAAAACGTCAGTCTTGTTTGTCTCTGTCATGTTTTTCGCCATCTAAAATCGCTTGATAAGCCGCAGAACGTTTCGGTTCATCCGTCGTATTAAACCTTTTCAATTCTGACCAGAACTCGCCGCTTCATTGGGCGCAACCAGGTAGCCGTGCTGCGTTCAACAAAGACTATAATTTCGCGATCGCAGTTGCGCAAAAACTCACTATACCCCTGAGATTTTGAGAGGCGTAGGCAGTGTCCTGGCGTGCCCTCAAAACTAGAGTAAGATTTCCTGTGTATCATGGTGAACATTACTCACCTACTTACAAAAACCTCAAGCAAGTTGGGATAAATGACGGCTATGCGAGGATCTATCGTCAAACTAATCATCAGCGTTGGCGTTCTCCTGACAGTCGGAACGCTACCAGCCCAAGCGCAAGTTTCAGAGAGTCAAGTTGCAGCATTGGTTGAGGCGCTGCGCAGGGCTGCCCCTCAAACGGGGCATGCCGATGATGGGCTCTATAGCGCCTGGCAGGTTATGCCCGGCAATATTCCTCGTTGGTCTAGCTCATGCATCGGTAGAGATCTCTCACCAACGGAGTTTGAGGCCGACCCAGATGCGGCCCGTTCGGTTGTGACATGTGTCATGGGGGATGTCATGCGGGATGAGTATAGCGCTAGCAGCAATGACGAAATGTTAGCAGTGCGCCGGTCTGCTGCCTGGTGGATGCGGGGTGACCCGTCTCAATACAACAGTCCTGAAATTGCAGATTATGTTCAGACGGTTGTGAGTGCCTATGAGGACCAGCAAACGGCAACTGCACCTCCATCCTCTGTACCTGCAGCACAACCGCCCCAGTCATCAGAGTTCGATCGCTACATGGTGGCAGGGTATGAGGCAACAGATCAGCGCGATTATGAAACTGCGCTGCTTTATTTTCGGCGGGCATTAGATGAACGCCCCAATAACACCTATGCTCAGCAGGCCATTCAAAATGTTGAGCAGTATCGTACCGACACGTCTGAAGAGACATCTGATCCCTAATCTCAGCCTATTTTCTTAACTTCCGCAAGTGATCCCTTGTCCTTGGGACTGCGCGTACTTGACTGACGTAAACACCGCTATATCTTGCTTGTGAAACCTCGACTTATGAAAACTTGGCTTGTCGGTTTGGCCGCGATTATTCCTGTTATCAGCGCGTCTGGTGCGCTGGCTCAATCTGCTGAAGATTGGGTAGAGATAACGCAC
>JBARYO010000442.1:0-1616 GCA_049647905.1 Elainellaceae cyanobacterium
TAGAACAAGAGCAAGTGGGAGTGTTCTGGGTGGCGGCGACAAACCCAGCGGTGAGTATGCCGGATCTAGAACGTACGAAAGCTGCCCTACTCAAGTCTCCTTTTACCGTTTGTCAGGATGCCTACTACCCCACTGAAACGGCCTATTACGCCCACCTGCTGCTGCCCGCATCACAATGGAGTGAGAAAACAGGGGCGATGACTAACTCGGAGCGGGTGGTGACTCTATGCCCAGCGTTTCGCCCTGCACCCGGTAGCGCCCGCCCCGACTGGGAGATTTTTGCCGAAGTGGGCCACCGCATGGGCTTTGAAGCCCAGTTCTCGTTCGAAAATTCAGCGCAGGTCTACGAGGAATTCGTGCAAGCAACCCGCGATCGCCCCTGTGATATGACCGGCCTCAGCCACGATCGGCTGCAGCGCGAGGGACCGATTCAGTGGCCTTGCCCTGAGGGTGATGCCAACTCAGGAAGCCCAACAGCCAACGATAAGCGCCTCTATACCGACTTTCGCTTTCACACCCCCGATGGTCGGGCTAAGTTCAGTGCCTTCCACGCCAATGGGCTGGCTGAACCCCCAAGCCTGGACTACCCTATGGTGCTCACCACCGGGCGGCTCTATGGCCACTGGCACACCCAAACCCGCACGGGCCGTATTACCAAAACGGCCAACATGCACCCGGAGCCCTTCCTAGAAATTCATCCGCGTGATGCTCAACGCATGAACGTTGAGGATGCGCAGATGGTGGAGGTGCGATCGCGACGCGGTATGGGCCGATTCAAAGCTAAAGTGACTAAGGCGATCGCACCGGGTACGCTGTTTGTTCCGATGCACTGGGGGGCTCTCTGGGCAGACAATGCTGAGGTCAATGCCCTCACCCATCCGGAAGTCTGTCCCATCTCCCTGCAGCCTGAGCTGAAAGCCTGCGCTGTCAACATTGCCTTGGTGACAGACGAGCCGCCTGCTGAGGTGCGATCCCAAGCCCAACGCGCTGAGGTATTAGCCCATTAACGTTATGACCTTTTTTGCCTTTGAAGCCGACTTTGTGCAGTCGCTGCGCTGCATTCCCATGCAGGTGCGCTACAAGCTAGACACCTGTGGCGTCAAACTAAAGCTAGCCCACTGGCACGATCTGACAGCGGAAGAACGGCAGCAGCTCGTTGCCCTGCCCTGTGGCGGACCTGAGGACGCTGTCCTATACCGTGACTACCTACAGGGGCGGGTGACGGCCCATACGGGCGCTGCCGCTGGTACTCTACCTATCGATCCCAACCCGCCTTGGGCCGAGGAAGACCACATTCCAGAAGCGGTGACGCAAAAGCTGCAGGAGAGCGGACAAATCCTCTCCTCGTCTCAGTGGGCATCCCTGTCCCCACTGCAGCGTTTTGCGCTAATCAAGCTGAGCCGCCCGAGCCACGAGAACCGCAATTTTGTGCCAGCGCTGCAAGAATTCTTAGACGATAGCGTAGCGGGTTAGCGATCGTCGCTCGATGCGGAGACGACCCGGTTGAGGGCCGCTTTCAGCTTGCTGTAAACATCGTTGGTACTGCTAGCATCCAACGCATTGGAGGGCCGCTCAATTGCGTCATCTTTAAAGCGACTTGCCCCAACAGGAATTTC
>JBARYO010000443.1:0-1916 GCA_049647905.1 Elainellaceae cyanobacterium
GGAGTAGATTATGAGCTGGCTTAAACGAAAGTCTGTCCTGGTACCCACTGATTTTTCTGACCTGTCCTATCAGTCCGTTGAGGTGGCAAGGGAGTACGTTGAGGCTTTAACCTCAGTGACGCTGGTCCACATTTTGGCTCCGCTGCACCCCGCCGACCCAGCAGCCGTATGGGACACGCTTAGCGATAGCGATCGCCAGGAAAAGGTCAAGGAATTTCTCACCAACAAGCTGAGCGAACTCGGGTATGAGGGCGTAAAGACTGAGGTGTTGATAGGAGACCCAGGGACGAAAATTGTGGACTGCGCCAATGGCATAGCTGCAGACCTGATCGTGATGCCGTCCCACGGGCGCACCGGGGTCAGTCGCTTTTTGGTAGGGTCGGTGGCGGAACGGGTGGTCCGCCTAGCGACCTGCCCCGTTCTGATTCTCAAGTAGCCCCATCTCAAGTAGCCGTAAGTGAGGCCCAATCGGCCTCACTCTACCTGACTCAACACCGAATCAGAGACCTCCTCGCCCTGATACTCGCGGGTCGGCGCATCAAAGCCGCAGGATGTGCCGTCAGTATGCACGACCTCGTTCTCCCAGGGCAGGCGGTAATCGCCTGCCACCATGTCTTTCATATAGGTGTAGGGACAATCTTGAGCGCCCCCCTTGACCGCCACATAGCCCCGGTGACCAAATTGGTAGATGTTGTTCTCCACGGACCAATGCTTGCGGGCCTCCCGCACTAGGTCCGGGCGCACTTCTGCGGTGATGATTTCATCGGGGCGATGGCTTCCCATTACTAGGGGCTCCCCGTCAAAATTGACGATCATGCCCTCACCCATGGAGTCAAAGGTGCCGTCGCTGCCGCACATGCACACCGACGCTGTCACCATCAAGTTACAGAAAGCGTTAGCCTGGTTGGTCATCCGCCAGCTGTTGCGAATTGGGGCCGTGTAGCCCGCCGTCCGAATCATGATGTCTGCCCCCTTGTAGGCGCATTCACGAGCCGTTTCTGGGAACATGCCATCGTGGCAAATAATTAGGGCGATTTTGCTGCCGTTGGGACCGTCGCACACGGGGATACCGATATTTCCAGGCTCCCAGGGTTCGACGGGCACCCAAGGGTGGAGCTTGCGGTAGTAGAGGGTAAGCTCGCCCTGGTCGGTAATGATGATGCCGCTGTTGTAGGGGTTGCCGTTGGGGTTGTATTCCATGATGGAGAAGCAGCCCCAGATTTGATTCGTGATACAGGCTTGGCGAAAGGCTTCGACTTCTGGGCCATCAAGCCGGCACATGATGTCTGGGGCGGTGGCCATGGATAAGCCGTGGAGCGAGTACTCGGGAAACACCACCAGATCTAGGGTGGGCATGTTGCGGCGAGCCTTGGCCACCATGTCACAGATGCGCTGGGTCTGGGCGGCGAGATCGTCTGGGGTTGCGACGTTGGGGGGCTGCAGCTGCACCATACCCAAGACGACGCCGTTCGGGGTTTTATTGAGACCACCCAATCCGCTCATTGCTCTAAATCCTCAACCTTTGTGCATTTCTGTTTAGGTTACGGGGAGACGGTGGAGATGTTCTGTGGCGATTGTTGCAGGCCGAGGGCTTTAACCGTAGACAACTGGGTTAATGCAACGCTATTGTTTTGGCTGCAATAGAGAGTAGACACATCACAGTGCGATCGCGATGGATGAACGGGCTGTTGCTGGGCTGGCAACGGTGTTGTAATGGGTCATCTTGGCGTTTTGTGTGGGTCAACGCCTCTTGGAGTGAGGAATTTGGCTATTGCGGGCGATCGCTTTGAACCCGTCTTCCGCACTTCCGACTGGCACATCGGATAATTAACACGAAGCAATGAGGGTTACAGGAATTTTCGTCGGCGACGCTATCAACAGTTCGAGCTTAATGAGAATCAATACTCTGTAGTTTG
>JBARYO010000444.1:0-5790 GCA_049647905.1 Elainellaceae cyanobacterium
CAGTCGGACGACTCGTAGGTAAACTGCCAGGGGAACGAATGCAGGATGGGCCAGAACGCTTCTTTTGAGGTGATGTGATAGAAGTTCTTGACCTGATCTGCTCTCAGCGGAATGCGGCGCACCACACCGCGATCGCCCAGCCCTTCAAAGGTCATCCGCTCTTGGAAGTCCGCTTCCTCATCCTCGGCAACTTGTTTCCAAGCGACCCAGGTGCTCTGATCAGCATTGGTGAAAAAGCTCTTTAGCGTTGGGACAATGCCGTTTGGGCTTTTCTTCTCACGATAAACGGCCTTACCATTTTCAATCACCTCATCGTAAGGCTCGCGGTGATAGAGAATGACTAGGGAAGACTTCATTGAAAACCTCTCAAAGGTAGAACTGAGCAATGTTGGGCTTAAAAGTGACCTTGGACGCGCTAGCCCACAAGGAGGTGGCGAGACCGAGGCGCGGCAATAAACAGCAAGAATTGGACGATGCCATCCAGCCAAGTCAAGGCAGACGATTACTTGCTCAGCAGCTTGGCATAGTATGCCGATACTACGCTAAAGCTGACCATTGGGTCAGAGCATGAAGATTGTGCTGAGCAAGATTCAAAACGTGGGTCAGAGCAAATGGCGTCGCTATTGATAACTTGTCTCGAAGGCTCTCAAGTGGCCCAATGACACCTGAAGTGAATTCAGAATAATAATTCTCGTAGAGACTAATTTGCTTACTACAATGATATCAATAATATGAAGTTTGGTTAATAAACCGCACAGAATGCAGTTTAGCACTCTATAGGATTTTTCCAGATATTTCTTGGATTTTCGTTAGGGTACGGGGCCAAATTTCCGTATAAAACCCCTTAGAATGCATCTAGTCAACATCTCATCCGCACGGGCTATCTACCGCAGCTCACTGGTAAGATACTGGCAAAGTATTGTTAATTTTTATACTTGAACTCATTAATTGCCGTGAACGATTCACCACCGATTCAGCTTGTTGGAGCTGAGACCCAAACGCTGCTCGACTGGGCCGATGCCACTGCTCAATCAAACGCAACCTATCTAGAATCAAGCTTTCAGCTAGCTAAACGCCTCGGAGCCCATTACCGCCCCGATGGCCTGACCGAGGTTGGCTTTTGGACACCAGGATTGACGGGCGAAGTCATTCAGACGGCTCGTGAAATCTACCTAGAAGTGTTCACGCCCTTGGAGCCCATTCAGTTTCGATCGCCAAAGCAAACGATCGCGTTTCGGCGAGATTGCGTTGCCTTGCCCCAGCAGGGGGAGTTTCTGTGGGGCGTGCTGTCTGGCCTCAAACCAGGCAACCGAGAGCAAGCAGGCTCTCTCTATTGGCTACGCTTTCGGGACAACGTCCATGACAGCATGCGTTTGATTCGAGATGCCGTACCCTATTCGCTGCCCTACGGAGTGTTCGGCCCTGCTGAGCTTTATGACATTGCCTCCCTACAGCAAGACCGCGCAGACCTAGCCTATTTCCAGCAGACGGGCCGTGCCGTTAGCGAGATTAAGGCGGACGAGGGAGCGGGCCAAGGCGAGTATTCTGATCCCCTAGGTCCCGCTAATACAGATATTCCCCGGGTGTCCGCGCCGGTGAATATCCTGCAGATGCATGTCAATACGGCCTCAGAGGCAGGAACCCTAGAGGGTCTCACTCAAATTTATCAGGCGCTATCCGACAAGCTGGCGGCAGGGGAACCGTTGACCCCCGACGAGGAGAACTATGTCGGCTACGATGCGATTCAGCTCTTGCCGATTGAGCCTACCATCGAGTATCGGCTGGAGGAGGATCGCCCCGGCTACGAATTTTTTGAGGTGCTAAACAAGGATCTGCTTGAAGCTGGACCCTCTCCCGTCGATGAACCCATTCAGGTCACCTTGCGCAAGCCAAACACCCAAAACTGGGGCTACGACGTCCCTATCATAGGGGCATCGACCACAAATCCGGCGGTGTTGGGCAGCCTGCGGCCCGATGAGCTGATTGACTTCATTGCGACGCTGCACAATTTCCATACCGGTCCCATTCAACTGATCTATGACCTGGTCTATGGCCATGCCGATAACCAGGCGCTGAAGCTGCTTAGCCGTCAGTACCTCAAGGGGCCAAACATGTATGGGCAAGATCTCAACCACCAGCTGCCCATGGTGCGGGCGCTCTTGCTCGATATGCAGCGCCGAAAGATTGAGTCTGGCGCTGATGGCATCCGGGTTGATGGGGGCCAGGATTTCCGGTTTTTCAACCCGCTTACGGGGCGATTGGAGCAGGATGATGCCTATCTCTTGGCGATGAGTGATGTGGTGCAAGAGATTGGTGGCCACCAGCGCCTGCTGTTCACCATCTTTGAGGATGGACGCCCCTGGCCGGAAGAGGGCTGGGAGGAGAGTTCAACCTACCGCGATCTGATCGAACTGCGGCCCGAGTCCTACCAGTGGGGACCCCTAATTTTCGCCCACAATACCCCGGCCCTAAAGGGCTTCTGGGACAAAAAATGGCAGCGCGTAAGTGAAGTGATGTTTCAGGGCGATCGCTGGATTACCGGCTGTGGCAACCACGACACCGTGCGGCGGGGCACCCAGATCCCGGTAGGGCAGGCCATCAATTGGAACCTGGGAAAAACCCTTCCGGAAGTGCTGCACAACGCCTACGATAACCCAGCGGCTCAGCTCTGGGTCTATGGCTTTAGCCCCGGTCTGCCTATGGACTTCATCAATACGCTGATGCATAGCCCTTGGGGATTCTTCCGCAATACCGATGAAGTCTACGGTGTTAAGGTCGCCTCAGAAGAGGCTGGATTTTTGGACTGGCAGATCTCCCCTGAATTCTACGCCCGGCCCGACACGTTTAAGCGCCTGAAGGCGTTTGGTCTAATGGAGTTGGAACCGCTGCAGCAGTTCATGCGCGCGATCGCTGTGGCCATGGTGGAAACAGACTACGACCTAGAGCAAGTGGTTCAGGTCTGTCAAAACTGCCTTGGCGATGGTGGTGAAAGTTGCACCATAGAAGGTCTAAAAACCTTACGGGAACCCGAGAAAGCAGCAATCCTCAAAGATTTGAACGTCGACAAACTCAAGGCGATCGCCATGGCCTTTATGGAGGATGGTCATGATGTTTGCCGGGTGTCGTACCATGTCGAAAAGCTGTCGGCGAAGCAGACAGGCTTCAACCTAGCGCTGCGGCAGTATCGCGCCGCCAATCCTTGGCTGCGGGAGAACCTGACGCAAACCGATCGCTTCAACCGCATCAGCGATGACGAGCGGACAGTGTTCTACGGGTTGCGATCGCAGCCCTTGGCAGAGGCCGCCTCTGACCTGACCGCGACGCCAAAGCGCGTGGCCCTGGTGTGCCACATGGGAGGAGAGCCGTTGATCGTGACCCCAGGGGACTGGTTGCAGCTGAACTTGAGCGAGTGGCAGATTGCCCTGGCCACGCCGGGGCTAGATGTTGGTTCGTCTGCTGACGCGCTGCGGGCGTTTGAGCTTACGGATAGTCAAGGTCTGCTCTTGGAGTCAAAGTTCGACTAACTTGTTGACGGTATTAGCTGCAGCTGTAGTCCCTATTGCACTGGTCGCGCTGGTTGGGGTCTTGATTGGGCGAAGGTTTGACCTAGACTTAAAAACCTTAGCTCGGATCAATATCTACGCCCTACTGCCCGCTTTAGTCTTCACTGGCGTTTCCACCAGCAGCCTCAAGCTCAGTAGCACCGCCGGTATCGTTGCGGGTTTCCTAATCAATACGATACTCCTATACCTCGCTGCCATAGGGCTAGGCCGTGCCCTGAACTTTCCGGCGGAAGAGCGCAAAAGCCTCATTGCTACTACAGTTTTTGCTAACGTCGGCAACATGGGACTGCCGTTCGTGCTGTTTTCCTTAGGGCAGGCTGGGCTGGAGCGGGCCATTGTCTATTTAGTCGCTTCCTCACTGACTATTACCACCCTGTTTGCCATTGTCCTCAAGGGCGAGGGCATTGCAAGCGGCGTGCGCTTTACGGCGCGGTTGCCGGTCTTTTGGGCAGCTTTAGCCGGGCTGGGTCTACAGTGGTCGGCCCTTGCCCTATACCCCGCCATTAGCCAGGGTATCGATCTATTGGGTAGTGCCGCCGTTCCGATAGCACTGTTGACCCTGGGCATTCAGCTTTCTCGCACACCCTTCACCTTTGGCTGGGTAGAGCTGTTTGCCGCTAGCCTAAGGCTGCTCCTCTCGCCACTCCTCGCCTTCAGCGTTGGAGCACTGCTGCGGCTCAACGGCCTAGATCTCCAGGTGCTTGTGATTCAGGCGGCAATGCCCGTGGCCGTAAACTCGCTAATTTGGGTGACGGAGCTAGGGGGCGATCGCCTCCGGGTGGCAAAAACCGTGGTGCTCTCTACAGTGTTGAGCTTCTTGACCCTACCCATCGTGCTGTGGCTCACCGGTTTGGCGCAGTAGAGTAATCCGCTGCCGCATCCATGGCAAAAATGAAACGATTATGAAACAATAAAAATGAAACGATTATGAAATGCGAGCATGCGGTCATACCGAGGTCCAAGCGGATTACGATTCAGCGCAATTTGGTTTCCTACGCGCCTCCGCATAGGAAACCAAATTGCCTGTGCTGTGCTTGGCATCGCCGGCGCACTCTTGGCTGTCGGCTGCAGCTCTACCGGCGCTAACTCTTCCGCTAGCAGCGACGAGGCATCAACGGCAGCTCAGCCCGACACCTCATCCCCAAAAGTACTGACCAGCTTTACCATCTTGGCGGACATGGCCCGCAACGTGGCCGGAGACAAGCTAGCGGTAGAGTCCATCACCCGCATTGGATCAGAAATCCATGGCTATGAGCCCACCCCCAGCGACTTGGTCAATGCCCAGGACGCCGACCTGATTCTCTACAACGGGATGGACCTAGAGCGCTGGTTCGAGCAGTTTTTGGGCAACACCGGCGACGTACCCGCCGTGGTGTTGACAGCGGGAATTGAGCCGATTGCGATCGCCTCCGGTCCCTACTCTAACAAGCCCAACCCCCACGCCTGGATGTCGCCCCGCAATGCTCTAATCTATGTGGAAAATATTCGTCAGGCGTTTGTAGAGCTAGACCCAGAGAATACCAGTACTTACAACGCTAACGCTAAGGCATACAGTGAGGCGCTGAGGGCGATCGATAGGCAGCTGCAGGCTGACCTAGCCCAGGTGCCAGCACCGCAGCGGTATTTGGTGAGCTGTGAGGGGGCTTTCTCTTACCTAGCCCGTGACTATGGCCTCAAGGAAATCTATATTTGGCCCATCAACGCTGAGCAGCAATCAACGCCGAAGCAGGTGCAGTCAGTGATTGACCAGGTTGAGCAAAATGGCGTATCGGCGGTGTTTTGCGAAAGCACCGTCAGCGATGAGGGCCAGAAGACAGTGGCACGGGCCACAGATGCGACATTCGGCGGCAATCTCTATGTAGATTCTCTTTCGACAGCAGAGGGGCCAGTACCAACATTTTTAGATCTGCTGCAATATGATGCCCAAACCATTACGGAGGGCCTATCGGATGATTGACCCCCTCCCCCCGGTACGGGCATAGCGTGCTATGCCCTTTCCCTGCCCCGACCCCAACCAATCCCCCGTACGGGCAAATGGCCATTTACCCCAACCAGTCCCATATTTAAAACGCCATATCCCATGACCACCCAATCTCTTAGCATCACCGTCGATAACCTCAGCGTCGCCTACAGCAACGCCCGACTGGCACTCTACAACGTCAACTGCAGCGTCCAGCCCGGCAGCATCACCGCCCTTGTCGGCCCCAACGGCGGCGGCAAATCTACG
>JBARYO010000445.1:0-1782 GCA_049647905.1 Elainellaceae cyanobacterium
GTAGTAGGGGGTGAGCGCTTCAAACTCGGCAGCGCAGGTATCGACAGTTTTGTAAACCGGTGTGATGCCGAGGTCTTGACGAGCTGCGCGTACCGTCAACTCGTTAGTTTTGGTGGCATAGGCAATCTGGCGATCGCTAAAGCCCATCTGCTTAATCAGCAGCATCTGGTCCGCCGTCATTTTGTTGAGAGGCGTACGCTTCAGCAACTTCTCCATGTCCAACATGCCCTTGAGCTTGCCGAGAAACCAGGGATCAATAGCCGTCAGCTCAAAAATCTCCTCAATGTCCATGCCCATTTGCATGGCGTGGCGCACGGCAAAAATGCGATCGGGACTGGGCGTACGCAGCTGGGCGCGAATTTGGGCTAGGTTGGGCAGCTTTTCGTCGCGATCGCAGCCCCAGCCCGCGCGGCCTGTTTCCAGGGATCGCATCGCCTTTTGAAACGACTCTTGGAAGGTGCGACCAATGGCCATGGCCTCGCCCACCGACTTCATCTGGGTGGTGAGCACCGACTGGGTACCGGGAAACTTTTCGAAGGCGAAGCGGGGAATTTTGGTCACCACATAGTCAATCGTGGGCTCAAAGCTGGCGGGGGTTTTCTTGGTAATATCGTTGGGAATTTCATCTAGGGTGTAGCCCACCGCCAGCTTCGCAGCGAACTTAGCGATGGGGAACCCCGTCGCCTTGGAGGCCAGCGCTGAGCTGCGGGAGACGCGGGGGTTCATCTCAATCACCACCACCTCCCCCGTGTCGGGGTTAACGGCAAACTGGATGTTGGAACCACCCGTCTCCACGCCAATTTCCCGAATAATGCGAATGGAGGCGTCCCGCAGCCGCTGGTATTCCTTATCAGTGAGGGTCTGGGCTGGGGCAACGGTGATGGAGTCTCCCGTATGAATCCCCATGGGGTCCAGGTTCTCAATGGAGCAGATAATCACCACGTTATCCGCCAAGTCCCGCATCACCTCTAGCTCGTACTCCTTCCACCCCAGCAGCGACTGTTCCACCAAAATCTGCGACACTGGGCTAGCGTCAAGGCCCGATTGCGAAATCTCTTCAAACTCTTCTTGGTTGTAGGCAATACCGCCCCCGGAGCCCCCCATGGTAAAGGCCGGACGAATGATCAACGGGTAGGAGCCAATGCGTGCGCCAATTTCTCGCGATTCCGCCATGGTGTGGGCCAGACCTGAGGGACAGACCCCCACGCCGATGCGCTCCATGGCCTCCTTGAACAGCTTGCGGTCCTCCGCCATCTCAATGGCTTCAAGCTTGGCGCCAATTAAATCTACCCCATAGCGCTCTAGCACCCCGGTTTTGGCCAGGGTTACAGCCAGGTTCAGCGCGGTTTGGCCCCCCATGGTCGGCAGTAGCGCGTCGGGCCGCTCTGCCTCGATCACCTTCTCCACAATCTCTGGCGTTAGGGGCTCAATGTAGGTGCGATCGGCAGTCTCCGGATCCGTCATAATCGTGGCGGGGTTGGAGTTGATCAGAACGACCTCAAATCCTTCTTCCCGCAGCGCCTTGCAGGCTTGGGTGCCTGAGTAGTCGAACTCACAGGCTTGGCCAATTACGATAGGGCCAGAGCCAATCAGCAGAATCTTGTGAATGTCAGTGCGGCGCGGCATGGGGCTATCTCGGTAAACCGTTTAAAGTCGAAACCTATTGTAGAGGGTTTCTTCACATTCACCGCAGCGCCACCGCTGAAATCCTAGCATTCGTTGACTTAGACAGGTGTCATAGCGATCGCTGGCAATGATGCAAATGAGTACCGTTAGCTCATC
>JBARYO010000446.1:0-3164 GCA_049647905.1 Elainellaceae cyanobacterium
GACCTAGACTTGCTCTAGACTAGTCTTGAGACCTGCTTGTCTAAGTTTTCTGAGCGAATATAGTCAATAGGGCTGCAATGGGATTGGTCTTTCAGAATATATTAATTAATCAAATATTTAAATCCTCCTCAAGGTGTAACTTTTCCGAAAATCAGTCTTCGAATCGCGGTAAAGCAATCTATAACATAGGCGATCGCCTATGTATAGTTCTGTATCTTTTTTAGGAATAGTTAATAGTTATGACAACAGAAAACGCCTCAAACTCTACCAAACCAGACACGGAGCTAGCTCCGGAACTGCCGAGTGTTATGGAGAGTAACGGCTATACCTTTGCTCCCGCGCAGCAGGTTCCCATCCCCGAGTGGGGCTGCACAACGGTGAAGCGTCAGCAGCCAACCCTAACCCTCAAGGACAACGATTTATTTCTGATTACCGATACCGTCGGCAACATTTCAGGCTGCTTAGATGATGAGGTGAACGATAGTTTGGGGCTGTTTTGCCAAGACACTCGGTTTCTCAGTCGCCTAGAGCTACAGTTTGAAAAGCAGCCTCCCATTCTGCTCAGCAGCACGGCCCACAAAGGATTTGCTCTATCAGCACTCTGTGCCAACCCCAATATTTCTAATAGAATTCCGGCAGAAACCATTGGCATTCAGCGGGATTTAGTGCTGCAAGGCGGGCTGTTTGAGGAGCTGATGCTGACCAACTACAGTACCCAGTCCGTCACCTTTGAACTTAGCCTCAGCTTTGATTCCGATTTTGCCGACCTGTTTGAAATTCGGGGCCGAGTTCGACCGCAGACCGGCGTGATGATGCGTCCGGTGTATCTGAAATCGGGGATGCCGGAAACCGTTGTGTTTAACGATGGGACGGGAGCATCGGGGGGCGATGCGTTGATATTGGCCTACCGGGGCGTTGATCAGCTCCTGATGGACTCTCGAATTCAGTTTTATCGGCGGCGACCCGATGAGATTAAAGGGTATACCGCTGTTTGGCATCTGACCCTCAAGCCCCACGCCACTGAAGTCCTGGGCTATCGTCTCCAGCCGTTTTTAGATAATCAATCTGCCTCGCTGGTGAGCATTCCTGGCACCCTCAGCCAGGCTGTTGCCGCAGAGAGCATGGAGGAGAAACAGTGGCGCGATCGCACAACCCATATTCACACCGACAACCGCGCCTTAAACGACATCATTGAGCGGGCGGAGCAGGACATCTACGCCTTGGGCCAAACCTTTGGGGACGGCAAAATTTTGTCTGCTGGCATTCCCTGGTTCTCCGCGCTGTTCGGTCGCGATTCCATTATTGCGGCCCTACAAACCCTAGTGCTTAACCCAGAAATCGCTCGCCAGACCCTCCAAGTTCTTGCGGACTACCAGGGAACGGTCACGGACACCTGGCGGGAAGAGGAACCAGGCAAAATTTTGCACGAGCTGCGCCTTGGCGAAATGGCCCGCAATGGTGAGATTCCCCACACGCCCTACTACGGCACCGTCGACGCCACGCCGCTCTGGCTGATTCTCTATGCCGACTACTATGCCTGGACGGGCGATCGCAACACAGTTGATCACCTCTGGGGGGCCGCAATCGCCGCCATGGAGTGGATTGACCGCCGCTGTGACAAGACGGGCTATGTGGCCTATGAGCGGGAATCGTCGGGGGGTCTGCGAAATCAGGGCTGGAAAGACTCCGAGGACGGTATTGTCAACGCTAAGGGGGAGCTGGCGCAGGGGGCGATCGCCTTGGCTGAAGTACAGGGCTATGTCTACGCCGCCAGCATGCGGCTGAGCCAGATTGCCCAGATGAAAGATCAGCCAGAGTTAGCCCGCCGCTGGCGGCAGCAAGCCGAACAGCTAAAACAGCGCTTCGAGCGTGATTTTTGGATGCCGGATCAGGGGTATTTAGCGTTGGCCTTGGACGGCAATGGCAAACCAGTGGATGGCATCACCTCAAACCCAGGGCACTGCCTCGAGACAGGTATCCTCTCACCCGATAAAGCCCGCAGCGTTGCCGAGCGCCTGCAGGCCCCAGATATGTTCAGCGGCTGGGGCATTCGCACCCTCAGCAGCGCGTCTCCGGCCTATAACCCCATGGGGTACCATGTGGGCTCTGTCTGGCCCCACGACAACGGCATGATTGTTGCGGGACTGCGATCCCTTGGGTTCACGGAGCAGGCGTTTGAGGTGGCCCAAGGGTTAATCGACATGACGGTACAACAGCCCTATCTACGTCCGCCAGAGCTGTTCTGCGGCTTTGAGCGATCGCCCCAGCGCAGCCCCATCCGCTACCCGGTGGCCTGCTCGCCCCAAGCCTGGGCCACGGGCACCATGTTTCAGCTGCTGCAAATCATGGCCAACCTAGTGCCCGATGCCCCCAACAACTGCCTGCGCATTGTTCATCCCACCCTGCCGCCGTCACTTCACTACCTATCGCTGCAAAATCTGAAGATTGGCCAGACGGTGCTTGATCTTGAATTTGAGCGCCCTCATGAAACAACGGCCTGCCGCGTCGCGCGCAAGCGCGGTAATTTACGGGTGGTTATTGAGGCGTAATGTCTCAGGTGAGCTAGCGTAGAGACAGAGGATTACTCATGAGTGCCGTGCGCCGACATTTAAACTATCTTGGGCTAGCTGCGATCGCGCTATCTACTGCCGCTTGCAATGGCCGCTCCCTTCAAGATGCGCTGCAGGCTGACCCCAATCTGCAGCCCGATGCTGCTGAAGTGGCAGCATCGGGCTGCGATGACGTGACGCGATCGCGCTTGCCCAATGCGTTCCCCGACAGCTTTTGCTACCCCAATGCTGATTTGCTCAAGGTGAGCGAAACGACGCTGGATGAGGGGGCTGACATTGAGGCCCGCTGGTCAACCGCAGATGAGGCTGAGCAGGTGGGCAGGTTTTATCGCGATGCCCTTGAGCAAGAGAATTGGGAGATAACCAACCCCGCTGCGGCAGAGGCGGACCCAATAGAAGCCGTCAAGGATGGCGTGCGGGTGGCGATCGCGTTGGGGGCTGGTCAGGCCGACGCGGCGACGCAATTTACGGTGCGCTATCGCCCTACGCAGGCGGCCCAGGCGGATGACACATCGAACACACAGGATGCTGCCGATACCCCAAGGGCGGGGGATGATGCCCTATCCTCCACCGCCTCAGCGGATAGTCCTAGAG
>JBARYO010000447.1:0-1675 GCA_049647905.1 Elainellaceae cyanobacterium
GAGTCGCTACCTAAGGGAGATTGACGAGCTGACTTCCCGCAAAGACTCGACGGAAATTCCAGTTACCCTAGACCGTCTGGAAACCCCCTTCAATCCTCAGAAAATTGCTGAAAATCAATCTAGGCGAAACGTTAAGGAAAAGATAGATCACTTAGACCCTTTAGATATTGTTCTAGCGACCAATATGATTTCCGTCGGCGTGGACGTACAGCGGTTAGGGGTCATGGTAGTGTGCGGCCAACCTAAAAACACAGCGGAATACATTCAGGCTACCTCACGAGTAGGCCGCGATCGCTCAGGGCCAGGCCTCGTGGTTACCGTCTATAACTGGGCACGCCCTCGAGATTTATCTCACTACGAGCGGTTTGAGCACTACCACGCCACCTTTTATCAGAATGTAGAGGCGCTCTCGGTCACGCCCTTTGCCCCAGGTGCAACCTATCGGGGTTTGTTCGCGCTTCTCACTGCTCTAGTCCGGCTGAGCGGCCAGGAGTTCAATGGAAACGAGCAGGCCAGCGCCATAGAGCGCAATCATCCCTATGTTCGAGCAGCTGTTGATGCTATCGTGCACCGGGCTAGTCTTGTCAGCGATGCTCAAACCGCTCAAAATATTCGCCATGAGCTTGAAGCTAAGTTAGACGCTTGGCTAGGTAAATCTCAAACGGTTGGCGGCGCGCAGCTAAAGTATCAGATAAGGTCTAAAGATGGTACAACAATCAATCTTCTTCAGCCAGCAGGACGCGGTAAATGGGAATTTTCGACCTGCTTAAACTCTCTTCGCAACGTGGAGCCCACTATCAATCTTGTTCTGACAGACCAGGCCCCTGACGACGATTTCCGTACACCTGAGCCTTTTATTGAAAACCAATGACCGCACCTCCCCATAGACATCGTGTGGGCGAATTACGTCCTAGCCAAATTCTATTTACCTACGGCATTGGGGCGATCGCTGACTTACCGAGCCTCTCTGTAATGGTGATGGGTTTAGAGGGATGGAATAAAAGCCAGACCCTTGAGCTTAGCGAAGAGAGGCTGCTAATAGCAGTGCGCCATGAGCTAGGCAGCCAGGTCAAAGATATGCGCTCCCCTCCAATGCCACCGGATACGGATGCTCCATTTGATCCACTCGATGAAGCCGCCCGCATTGGTATTCCGGTAGCTCCATTTCCAACTTGGATGGTTTGCCCAAAGTGCCGACTACTAGCACCCCTGCAATCTGGGCTTTTTGAGCTAAAAACAAATGCTTACCGGTTAAATGATGCTAGATATGTCCACAAGGGCTGCAGCGGTTCAAGAAAGCCCCCCACGGTTATCCCCTCGCGTTTTTTAGTAGCCTGTGAGCATGGTCATTTAGACGATTTTCCTTGGCATTATTTTGTTCATCGGGGAGCGTCAGACTGCAACGGACCTCTACGGTTTGAAGAATATGGGGTTACAGGCGCGGCCACAGACATTATGGTGCGCTGTAATGGCTGTGATATGCCAGCTCGTCGTCTATCTGAGGCCTTTGGCGCATCAGGAAAGGAAAATATGCCCCGTTGTCGAGGCCGCCATCCCCACATCCGCAGTTTTGATGACGATTGCCCAAAACAAATGCGTGGTATGTTGCTAGGAGCCTCAAACGGCTGGTTTGGCATTAACCGCTCAGCTCTCTCCATACCTATTGCCTCCAATC
>JBARYO010000448.1:0-1673 GCA_049647905.1 Elainellaceae cyanobacterium
ATGTTTAGGAGAGACATCTTTGTTGAAGAATAAAACTATTGTTGTTAACTACAGCAGTTGGTTCTCGGATATTGACTATAGACGAGAAATTGCTGACCAGATCGAAATAGATTTTTCTGATGAAGGCCTACATGATATTTCTAAATCTGGTCGCGGAAGCTCATTTGATGGAGACAAGTTTTCTGGCAAGGCCGACAAAATGGACGTCATGAACAGGTGGAAGAGCTATGTTGATCATCCCTTATATCGGGAGCTGCTTCACACTGATGAGCTACTTCATTATTCAAACCGTTTGTTTGGACATATTCCTGGGACAGAAGTTTTGTTTGCCTAGATCAGGCTGAACCACTTTTTGATAGACGCCTACAAGCGCAATGGCCTTCTTGTTCAAGGATATCGGTTGAAGCAGTTATGCGAGTGGTTAACAAGCCATTTCTGTTTTAGGAAAGCTTTTAGACTGATAACTTCTAAACTACTTCAGCTGAATATGCTTTTATATGGCAAACATAAAAATACAGTTCCCGACAATTTAGCCAATCTTTATAGAGATAAAACATAGACAACATTTGGATCTTCTATTATGACTGAGCAGCCCCTTATCAGCGTCATCATTAACAATTACAACTACGCCCGTTTTATACAGGAGGCGATTGAGAGTGCCTGTAAGCAAACCTACTCCAATATTGAGGTAATAGTAGTCGATGATGGTTCAACTGATGGCTCTAAAGACATCATTGCTGCGTTCGGCGATCGCATTATCCCTGTATATAAAGAAAACGGGGGACAGGCGTCTGCCTTTAACGCGGGGTTTAACATTAGCCGCGGCGACATTGTTTTCTTCTTAGACGCTGATGACTACCTATTCCCTCAAGCAGTCAAACGGGTTGCTTCGGTTTGGGAGCCAGGCGTGGTTAAAGTTCACTTTCTGTTGGAGGGCATTGATGGCTCTGGGCAACCTTTGGGATATACCTACCCCGCCCGCGGCGAATATCTAGGACGGGGCGATGTGGTCCCCAAGCTTTTAGCTAAAGGGGTGTATGGGGTTGCTCCAACCAGCGGCAATGCCTTAGCAAGCGCGGCGCTGCATAAAATATTTCCTATTGAAGAAGAAAAGTATCGAATTTCAGCAGATGGCTATCTAGCGACGGCGATCGCATTTCACGGGAAGCTGATAGCCCTTGAAGAACCCCTGGGAGCCTATCGCGTCCACGGCAGCAACAACTGGGGGACCTCGATGAGCGCTAAGACGTTTCGCTCATTTATTGAGCATGATCTGAGGAAGCGTGAGCTGCTAGCCGAGCAGGCCAGCGCCTTTGGATACAGCATTTCCGATGACTCATTGCTTAGAACGAACACTCATCTGCGGGCACGCTTAGCATCGCTGAGACTAGATCCAGAAAACCACCCGATTCCTGACGACAGCGCTTTAAAGCTGATCTATCACGGCATCTATTCAGCCTGGGCACATTCGGATTTGAACTGGAAGAAGCGAATCATCGTCATGTCCTGGTTCCTAGCCATTGGCTTAGTGCCTATATCGATTTCAAAACCTGCAATTGGATGGTTGTTTGCCCAAGAGAGTCGCCCGAAGTCTGTCGAGTGGATGCTCGCTCGGCTTAGACCATTGCTTAATCGAGCTTAGTCAGGAGGGAGTTAGCAGTATGGACCATCAG
>JBARYO010000449.1:0-1695 GCA_049647905.1 Elainellaceae cyanobacterium
TCGCCTTCTGACTGGTTTCCGCCTCAGCCGCGGGCTGGTCGACCGCCGCCTTCTCAGCAGAGACCTTCTCGGTAGCCATCGCCGTGCTCGCGTCGTTTTGTCCTGTCTGAGCCGCTACCTCAGCCGCAAAGTCCGTCTCTTCCTTATCAATACCCTCACCCAAGACGAAGCGAGAAAAGCGACGAACCGCCACTTTCTCCCCAATCTCGCCAGAGGTCTTCTTGACCAGCTCATCCACGGTGATGCTTTGGTCGCGGATGTAGGGTTGGTCGAGCAGGGCAAGCTCCTTTACGCGCTTATCAATGCGGCCCTGCACAATCTTCTCGCGGATATCGTGGGGCTTATTCGCTAGGTCGTCGCGGCCCATCTCGATCTCTTTTTCTTTCGAGACGATGGCCTTAGGAATGTCGTCAGTGCTGACGTATTCCACGTTGGGGCAGGCCGCAATTTGCATTGCAATATTTTTGACCAGATCTTGAAAACGCTCGTTGCGAGCAACGAAGTCAGTTTGGCAGTTGACCTCAACCAAAACGCCTACGCGACCACCGGTGTGAATGTAGCTTCCTACCAGCCCCTCAGCGGCAATCTTGCCCGACTTCTTTTCGGCAGAGGAGATACCTTTCTGGCGCAGCCACTCAGAGGCCTTTTCCATATTCCCATCAGTTTCCTTCACGGCTTTTTTGCAGTCCATCATCGGTGCGCCGGTTGTATCGCGCAGCTCTTTAACCAGTTTTGCCGATATATCAGCCATGATGCTTCAGTCCTATTTATGCTCTGTCTATGCTACTGGGTTGTCCATTCGAACGGGCAAAACCAGGACGCCGCTCAGCCGAGCTGACTGCGGCTCCGGACTCCGCCGTGGCCTAACTTGGCAAGAAGTGTTGAAAATAAACTCCTCTAAAGTCATCTTCACGAGGGACTCTAAAAGAGTAGCAGCGCAGGGGTATCTGAGAGTAGCGGCGCGGGGGCGATCGCGGACGCCCCCCTGATATAGGTGAGCTAGCTCGCAGCTTCGCTCGCAGCCTCGCTCGCGGCTGCTTCCTCTACCACAGGAGCGGCCTCTTCGTACTCCTCTGCTCCGCTGTCGTAGTCCTCGTAATCCTGGTAGATGTCGTTGTCGTCCTCGGCTTCAAGCTGGCCGTGACGCCCTTCATAGATGGCGTCCGCCAAGCGACCCACAATTAGCTTGATCGAGCGGATAGCGTCATCGTTGGCCGGGATGGGGATATCCACCACATCCGGGTCGCAGTTGGTGTCGAGCAGCGCCACGATAGGACTGTCGAGCTTGGTGCATTCCTGTACAGCGTTGTACTCCCGCCGCTGATCGACGATGACTACGATATCGGGCACCTGACGCATATGCTTGATGCCACCCAGGTACTTCTGCAGCTTTTCTAGCTCCCGGCGCAGCATTGAAGCCTCTTTCTTAGGCAACAGATCCAGCACGCCGGTCTCTTCGCGGCGCTCTAGCTCCTTGAGACGCTCGACGCGGGTTTTAATCGTGGCCCAGTTAGTCAGCATACCGCCAAGCCAGCGCTGGTTAACGAAGTAGGCTCCGCAGCGAGCGGCCTCCTGGGCAATGATACCGGCGGCCTGACGCTTGGTGCCGACAAACAGCACCTTCTTACCCTGCTCGGTGGCCTCCCGCATATAGATGTAAGCGCCTTCCATGAGCTGGGCGGTTTGCACCAGGTC
>JBARYO010000450.1:0-12334 GCA_049647905.1 Elainellaceae cyanobacterium
AGCCTACAACCACATCATCTTGCCCTTGGCCAACGACCAGGATAAGCGCACCCAAATCCGCTGGGGCAAGGCCGACTTCAAGTCCCGCTTTGGCCGCGACTCTGAGGGCATGTGGCTTGCGGAAACGGCGGTGGACTACGCAACCCTATCCATCTTGGTCGATGAGGGCATTCGATTCATCGTTTTGGCCCCTTCCCAGGCCCAGCGCTGCCGCACCATGCCGACAGCTGAACATCCCCATCCCGACTGGGTGGAAGTGGGTGGCGGGCAGGTTGACCCGGTGCAGCCCTACCGCTGCTATGTGTCCCAACCCAATACTGACGCAGGATCAGAGCGCCCCTACATCGATATCTTCTTTTACGACGGTCCCATCTCCCGAGATATGGGCTTCAACGAAGTGCTCAGTAGCTCCCAACACTTTACGAGCCGTATTGGGCAGGCCGTGCGTGGGGATCACCGGGAAGCCCAGCTCATTGCGGTAGCCACTGACGGCGAGACCTTCGGTCACCACAAGGGCGGCGCTGAAAAAGCGCTGGCCTACGCCGTCACCCAGGAGTTTCCAGCTCAAGGCTGGACGGTGACGAACTTTGCCCACTACCTCAGCCTCTACCCCCCCACCTGGGAAGTGGAGCTTAAGCCCGTCACCGCTTGGAGCTGCTCCCACGGGGTCGATCGCTGGCAAGATGACTGTGGCTGTGGCGGCGGTGGTCTGTGGAATCAGCAGTGGCGGCGACCGCTGCGGGACAGCCTCGACTGGTTACGGGATCAGCTCGCGCCGGTCTATGAAGAGATGGGATCAGCGCTGTTCTGCGATCCCTGGGCAGCTCGGAATGGCTATGTCGCGATCCTGCGCGATCGCAATCCGGCGTCTCTAGAAGAATTCTTTGCCCAGCACCAGTCCCACACATTAGCCCAATCCCAGCGGGTTGACGCCCTACGATTGCTGGAGATGCAGCGCCACGCCCTGTTCATGTACACCAGCTGCGGCTGGTTCTTCGATGAAATTTCCCGCCCTGAGGGGACACAGATTTTGCGCTATGCGGCCCGCGCCATTGAGCTGGCAGGCGAGGTAGCTGGAGTCCAGTTGGAGGATACCTTCGTAGCACGCCTCAGCGCTGCCCCAAGCAACGTAGACTGCTTCCGGCATGGTGGGGATATCTATCACCAGCTAGTCAGACCATCCCGCATTAGCCTAGGACAGGTTACAGCCCACTACGCCATTAGCTCGCTGTTTAGCCACTACGATCCGATCCAGCGGCTCTATTGCTACACCGCCCACCGCATTGACTACCAGCGCCAGTGCATCGGACCCCTGACCTTAGCAATAGGACAGCTGGAGCTAACCTTCGAAACCACCCAGGAGACCACCCATCTGATATTCGCCGTCTTACACCTGGGCAGCTGGGACTTTCACTGCTGTATCGCCCCCTTCACAGGGCGGCTGGCCTACGCCCAGGCAAAGGCTGACCTATTCGATACCCTGGGACAGGCCAGCGTGGCTCAGCTGATCGTAGCGATGAACCGCATTTTTGGGGAGCAAAGCTATAGCCTCCAGGATTTATTTGCTGAAGAGCGGCATCGGATTATGCGGCTGCTGAGTCAAGAAACCCTACAGCGGCTGGACCAGCTCTACACCCAAACCTACCGCGACAACTACAGCATCTTAGCCGCCTTCCACCGCGATGGCCTGAAGGTGCCCCGAGAGCTACAGGTTGCGGCTGATATTGCTCTGAACCACCGGGCAATGTCGGTAATCCGTGGACTAGAGCAAGAGATCAGCAAGAGCCTCGGATCGCTATCTGACGGCACTGCGGCGATCGCTGAGCTGGAGGCCATTGCGGCTGAAGCTGCCCAGCTTCACTGCCAGCTGCGGCTCTCAGAGGGTCGAGAAATTCTACAGCGGTTGGTGCTGCGATCGCTGTGGCATCTGCTGAAAGCGTTTCAAACCGAGACTGTCGCCGTGGAAGTGACTTGGTTGGAGCGGCTGATTGATGTGGGCGATCGCCTACAGCTGGGATTAGCGCTAGATCGAGCTCAGGAGCTTTACCTACGCAGCATCCGCGACAGTATTGTCCCTCAGCTGCTAGCCCAGCCGGTAGAGCAGCGCGTTGAAGCCTTGAGCAATCTGCGGCAGCTGCTTCGGCTGGGTAAGCGATTAGCGGTAGATGTGGACTATTTACTGGGCAAATTGGCGTGAGGAGGTTGCGACAATTAGAGCGGCAATGGTCTATAATTAGGGACCGTATTGGATAGTTATCCATCGGGCGGATGTGGCGGAATTGGTATACGCGCACGCTTGAGGTGCGTGTGGCATTGCCTTGCGAGTTCGAGTCTCGCCATCCGCATTTATTTCAGGCTAGCCTGATTATTAAGCCAATGAGCCGGGATGAAGCGAATTCGTTCCGGCTCATTGGCTGTTTACAGCGTTTTGCGGCGGTGCGCTAATACTCTGGAAAGTCAAACAGAGATGATTGAAAGTCAAGCTTGGGCAGTGACTGAAGCTTCCTCACAAATATGGAGGTACAGGATGGAAATGTTGCCCCGGCCACGGTACCCCAAAGTCGGATTTGAAAGAACCCACTGCGGGTGAGATACTGGTAGCCCTCTAGATAATCGCTCCTGTTCGAATTGTCAAAGATAATGATGCCGTCGTCTTTAAGTTTCTCAACGGCAAAGTAGGCACAAAGCCGCCTCGCCATCCCGTCAATGACAATGCAGTCGAACTGTTCAGGGTAGTGATTAATCGCATCAACGTAGCCGACAAAATCCGTATCGTTTAAGCCTCGCCTTTTGACTCGGGCATCGTCATAAGGAAACTCACACCTTGGGCTACGTTGAAAATAGGCGTCGCATAGGGGCTCAGCCTGAGCGGAGTAGGCTGACTCAGCGGGGACGCAGAGAATCTCGTGGGGCGATACTAGAGAAGGCGCAACCTTATCCACCCACTCCTGGTCGTGATCGATTGTGGTCACCCGCGCAATTTGACTGGCCCACCATAGCGTCGATTGTCCGCCACCATATTCAAAGACGCGGAAGTCTGGCCGAGCCAATGTCGAAACAAATTCAATCGCGGAATAGGTCCACCAGGGAAGAGGATTGCCATTGGCATCAATGGGAAGCTTGGCCTGAAGCGACTCGACCCAGCCCATGGGGGATAATGTCTGTTGGACAAACGCCTGAATATCAGGCGCTATCTGGTCGTATTTCAAGTGAGATTCCATAACATCCCTAGCCAGGTTAGCTTGATTTCGTCATAGCCATATCTAGCACAATGCTCGTTCAGATGCGCCAAAAGACCGGGATCAATAGACTGCCAATTTGATCGGAGTAGGGTTGGTTTCTTGTGCTGGCGACCTTGATATAGTTTGTTGGAGCTGGCGTCTTTGGAGGGCCTCTGCTGGATGTCCTGTAGGCGAACGTCTTTATCGACAAGCTGCTCAGTTTGTAGAAACGTCAGCAGCGCTGCTTCCCCATCCTCGACCCGCAGGACCAAATCGGTACCGCGATCGCTGATCATCTGATTCCAATGGATATAGCTCGCCACGGCCTTTTCTAGCTCTGACGAATAGGTGTCTAGATCAACGCCATAGGCGAGCTGAATATGGCGCTGTCGGAAGCGATAGGCGATAGGCGCATGCTGAATATCGCGCATGATGCTGGGAATTGCGGTGCGTGGATCGCGAACGTGATGAACGGTGTACTTGAAGTATTTGTTGTGGGTCGACGCGGCATGTTCGTCTTGAGCGTAGGGCAAGTGAGCGTCATCTGCAGCGAACATCCAGGATGAAATTCCGTCTTTCCCCATCTTTTCGTGGCCAATATCTAGGCCAAATGATGACAGCAGCTTACTTGAATAGCCCGAACCACACCGGGGATGCCCAAGGATCAGCAGCGGCCGGTAGAGCACGTGAGCACTATGCTCGTTTAGTGAGCGTTGCGCCTGCTGAATTTTCTCCGAGGCATCAGGCTGATGCTCCTGCAGGTACGAGATGCGGATCGGTTTAGGGTGGATCAGGGAGTCAAATTCTCCCAGGCTCCAAGACAGTTCGTAGGCCAGCGGCGGCATTAGGGTGTAGTTCTTCGCACTAGCGGCAACGATTTGGTGCTGATAGATGTCGACCGTCGTCGTAATTGTCTCAAAGCTATTCAATAGCAGTTCGGCCATGGCGCGCGTGATGGCATGGCACGGGTTTGAATATCGAACCATATTCGGCTTGAACTCGAAATTATCTGATGCCTGATGCTCGCTGCATAGCGCCCACCCTAGCCTCAAGAGAGCGGGGTTGTCGGCCTGAAACTCTAACGTATTAAGGGCATCCGAGGTTATGAGTTGATTAGATGTTTGCTCAGCATAGGGCGCAAACTTAACGTCATCTTCTACGACCAGAATCCGCCCTACATTCGCCCTGACAATCTCCTGCCACAGCTTGAGGTACGTGATGAATGTGGCAACCTGAGGTGCAATCAGGACATTGTTGCAGGTGTCATCCCCACAGCTGTATTCACCACACCTAAAGCAGGGGGGATAAGTTTGAACCAGCCCATTCTGATAATAGTCTTCTACAACAGCGTCAGTTTTATCGGTCGCATCCCAGAAAGAGTAATGGGTAACGCCAAGCTCAGCGAAGTAGGTTTCGATGTACCGCCTTCGCTCTAGGCTCCGAGGCAAGTTAATGCAGTAAACTCGATCAAACTGCTGGAACAGTCCTGAAAGCGCAGAGGCTTGTTTTGCTTCACTCATCACAATCCCTGCTACGACCTGGGCAACAGTACTACCGACACTATTATGGCGCTATCCGCTGACGAACCCATTCATAAACGCTGTAGTTCTCGTCTTCGTAAAGAGACGCCAGCTGAGGGCAGCGGGGCATCACGTTGTTGGGAAACACCACATGCGTTACGCCATCTTTGCGAAAGCGGCGCTTTAGCAGGCGACACTGCTGCTGCGATCGCTTCACCTTGTAGAACCGCTGGGATAGCTGGAGGCGATTACTCCACTCAATCACCTCCACATCCTTGTAGGGGTGGCTTTTACGGTTGATGTAGATGGGTGCTCCCGTATAGAGGCGAAAGCGGCGCAGTTTTTTGTTGTCTGGGGGAAGGAGGTAGACCTGATTCGGCTGGAGATTGTCCTTCACGTACTGCATCATCCCCTCTGTACCGTCTTTTTGAGTCCAGGCTTGCCACTGCTTTACCCCGCCCAAAATTAGCAGCAACCCAATCACCGTTGCACTCATCCATAGGGCAAAGCGCTGCCAACGGGTTGACCCTAGCGGCAGCCGATTAACCCCAGCGCCTAAAATGACCGCCGTTGCTACAGGCACGAGGAATACTGAAATGCGCCAGGGGGCAACAAAGGCAATAAAGTCACTACTGGTCAATACCTGTAGGATTGTTCCCAACAGCGCTACCACAAAGGGGATGCCCAAGATCAGCTGTAGCGGATGACGACGACAGAGATAAAGTCCTAACCCTACTATCAACATCTGTAGATAGACGCCGCTGTCTACCCATTCCGCTGGTAGGGAGTGGTGCGGGATACGCTCATTGACGATATAGGCCGTGGCCTGCTGTGCTAGTTCAGGAGAGGTGTCGGAGAAAACAATCAGCATATACAGCAGCACAGGCAGCGTCAGTAGACCGCTCACTAGCCCAACTGTGGCAGCCTCAGTCCGCTGACGCCTCACCGCTAAGACCACCATGTAGGCCAGCGTCAGCGCGGCGACGCTGGGAAGATAGGCAGGATGAAAGCTGACGGCGATCGCCAGGCATATCGGTGCCCACAGCAACCAACGCCGCTGCAAAAATAGCGCAATCGAGATCAGCAGAAAGACACCAAAGTTGGCAGGCTGAAACACCGGTCCTAGGATATATTGCTCGGCGACCCCCGCGTAGAGGTGCCAGCCTAAGTCAATATCGCCAATTTCAATATCCACGCAGTGGACTAGCAGCAGCAGGGCAAAAAACGGGATCAGGCGGCTGCGGCGAACCACGTCGGGATATATCGATGCCACAATGCTGATTAGACTATATACATACAGCCCAAAAACAACGAAGTAATACGCGTAGAAGACGTACTCAGGATGCAAGGCCTGATAGGTAACCCGCACCAGTGCCGTGAATGCGGGCAGAGGGTTGAGGGTGTTGGCCGTCCAGTCTTGGGCCAAAAATCCGCGCCCTGCTTGGGCTAGGCCATGGAGATACTTAGTATTTTGGTTTTCTGGGGAATGGTAGATGGCATCTTGGGTATAGCTGATGCCAAATGCCAGCGCCACAGCGCAAAACAGCAGCAGCGATCGCCATCTCTGAAGCAGGCCCCGCACAGATTTAACGGCTGCGGTCATCCCCATACTCCCGATAACCGGGCTCCACAATTGGACATGGCTCAGGGCCGAGCAGCAAACTGAGCCCGGATGTCATCAACCCGCTTGCGGTTGACCCCCAAGTCAGATTTTCCTAAGCGAGAGGCTGACCGCACATGTATGACCTTTGCCGCCCTATCCAGGTAAAACTCGACATCGTCGACAAAGCCCATGAGCGCCGTTTTGAATTCGGCGTAGAGATAGCTATCGGACTGCGTGACAATGGTTGTGCGCTCTAGGCCCGTCACGATTGATTCTAACGTTGCCATGGCCGTATCGGTATCGCTGACGGCAATAGGCTCAATATGGTGCTCACTATCGCTTTGAGGACTTTGACTACTGACACAGTTGGGGCTGCTGGGGCAAGCGGCAAGGGCACCGTCTTTGATTCCCAAGGTATCGGGGCGCGTTCCTGAAAAGGAGAAAAGCATAATGGTTATCAGAGCATTGGTGATCGGTATGTCCATCCATTCTCTAACAAATGGGCGGTATGTCCACAAAAATGCAGGGAGCAGCATGCTGCTCCCTGCATAATTCTAAAAAACCGTCATAGCTGCAATATTACGGAGCCAGCTTTGCCATAGCCAGCTTCTGCTGATCGGGCACCTTAACATCTGTTGCCAGACCCACGCGGCTCAAACCCTGAATAATGAGCCAGGTGAGATCGAACTCCCAGGGCTTCAGGCCATGACGGGCCGAGTACTGAAACGCATGATGGTTGTTGTGCCAGCCTTCTCCAAATGCCAGCACCGCCACCCACCAACAGTTCGTAGAGCGATCGCCCGACTCATAGGTGCGGTAGCCAAATTTGTGGGTTGCGCTGTTGACAAACCAAGTGGTGTGGTACACCAACACTAGGCGCATGAAGATACCCCACAGCACCATAGGCCAGCCGCCGATGGCTAAGAGCACAAAGCCTAAGGCAAATTGAATAGGGATAAAGTACTTGCTGAGGAATTGATACACCGGGTCATCCGAAATGTCCTTCGTGAACCGAGGAACCTCTGCCTTAGCGGGGACGTCATAGAACATCCACTCCATATGACTCCACCAAAAGCCACGGGATGAGGAATGGTGGTCATTGTCGTGGTCGGAGTAGGCATGGTGGTGGCGGTGAAGCCCAATCCATTCAATCGCCGAGGATTGGCACGATAGGGTACCGCAGAAGACCAAGAAATACTCTAGCCATTTGGGTACCTTGAAGCTCTTATGGGCGACAAGGCGATGGTAACCAAGGGTGACGCCCACACAGCCGGTGAGCCAATATAGAAATGCGGCTACAGCGATCGCCGGCCAAGTAATGTTCTGTGGCAACAGCGCCAGTAGCGCCACGCCATGCACAATGGCCATAAAGATGATGGTTGGCCAGGAATAGGGAAGCTTGTTTGAAGTTGCGAGCGTCATGTAATTGTCGTGAGATACAGCGATAGTTGTAAACTCTAGAGAGCGAATTTGTTGTGCCCAGGGTCCACTTAACATCTTAGACTGGTGTTTGCTCTAACGGGCGACTTATAAGTCATCCCGAATCAGGCATGCCGTTCGATTGTGCGCGATAATGAGCACCCAGTTTGATGGCAATGGGTAACTACAATGGACAGCTCCCGTAGGCTGCAGGATGCACAGCAGGCACTGCTCCAGATTTTTGCTGGAATTGACCTTCAGGTCAAGCACAATCTTTCCCGAGTGCTAACGGCAATGCGGCACCACCGCATCGGCCCCCATCATTTTACTAGTGTTAGCGGTTATGGCCACGATGATTTAGGACGGGATACGCTTGATCGGGTGTTTGCCGACATCATGGGAGCGGAGGCGGCAGCCGTAAGACTACAGTTCGTTTCAGGCACCCATGCGATCGCCTGTGCGCTTTACGGAGTACTGCGTCCTGGGGATGAAATGCTGGCCGTTGCCGGTAGCCCTTACGACACCTTAGAAGAAGTGATTGGCTTGCGAGGCAGCAAGCAAGGCTCCTTAAAAGAGTTCGGTATTCGCTACCGTCAGCTTGACCTGACCGCCTCAGGCGAGATCGATTGGCCCACCCTAGCCAAGGCCATAACCCCTCAGACGCGTCTGGTGCTGGTTCAGCGCTCCTGCGGCTACTCCTGGCGGCCCAGTTTGGCGATCGCTGACATTGCCCGTATTGTTGAATCGGTCAAGACCCAAAACCCCAACACGGTGTGCTTTGTCGACAACTGCTACGGCGAATTTGTTGAAGACCGAGAACCCCCCGCTGTGGGGGCAGACTTAATTGCCGGGTCGCTGATCAAAAATCCAGGCGGCACGATTGCGCCAGCAGGGGGCTATGTGGCCGGACGAGAAGATCTCGTCGATGCTGCAGCCTGCCGGTTGACCGCTCCGGGGATTGGCCGCAGCGGCGGGGCCACCTTTGACCAAAACCGCCTCCTGTTTCAGGGTCTCTTCCTCGCGCCCCAAATGGTGGGAGAAGCAATCAAGGGGAATCACCTCACTGCCCATGTTTTTGATGCCCTGGGATACCCCGTCAATCCGACGCCGCTGGCCCCCCGCCGGGATGTAATCCAAGCGGTCCAGCTTGGATCCGCTGAGAAGGTAATCGCGTTTTGTCGGGCGGTGCAGCAGTGGTCGCCAGTGGGGGCGTATCTAGAACCCGTACCAGACCACATGCCAGGATACGAGAGCCAGCTGGTTATGGCAGGGGGAACCTTTATCGACGGCAGTACGTCAGAATTTTCCGCCGATGGACCACTGCGATCGCCCTACATCGTCTTCAGCCAGGGGGGTACCCATTGGACCCATGCAGCGATCGCCCTAGAGGCCGCTGTAGCGGCGGTGGGAGCGGCGGAGTAAGCTGTGCCTGCTGTCGGTGCCGTCCCTCCTGATCGCGTGACGGCCTTATTAATCAATCACCATGTCCCCAGCCCAGGTGCCCCTGAATGGTTTTATTTCTATCAAAACTGCTGCCACTTCTGATTTATCCCATCGGACTCGTCAGCCTGCTGCTGCTGCTGGCCTTAATTCTCGTGTGGCGCTATCCCCAACTGACAGCCGCTACAATTTTGCTTGCCCTTTTGGTTTTGGTAATCCCTAGCAGCGCTTGGGTTTCTGACTGGCTGGTACAGTCCCTGGAATGGCGGTATCTCCCAGTACAGGATCTGCCTGAAACCGATGCTATCGTGGTGCTGGGTGGTGCGGTGCGTCCCCAATTGCCACCTCGCCCCTGGATTGATGTAATGGAATCGGGCGATCGCGTTCTCCATGGGGCGCAGCTATATCAGGCTAAAAAAGCGCCTAAGCTGATTTTGAGCGGGGGCCGCATTGCATGGGACGGCGTTGATGGATCGGAAGCGGCAGACATGGCGGTCTTAGCAGAAGCGTTAGGCGTCCCCGAGGCCGATATTCTGCAGGAGCCGGACAGCCTCAACACGCGTCAAAATGCCGTCAACGTTCAGCAACTGCTGGAAAAGGAAGGAATGGAGAGCATTCTACTAGTCACCACTGCGACCCACATGCCCCGCGCCCTAGCGGTTTTTCAGCGCTTGGGGATAGATGCAGCAGCAGCCCCGACCGACTTCTTAATTGCAGCAGCGGCTGATAGTGCGCCCCTTAGCGCTGAGGCTAAAATTCTCAAAACCTTACCCGATGCCCAAAGCCTGCACAACTTTACCCGAGCCATGAAGGAATACGTTGGACTGATCGTTTACAAATTAAGAGGATGGGCCTGATGCCAGAGCCAATTTATTCCAGACCCTTCCCGGCGGCTCAAGAGCATGTTGAAGATGACTGCCTAATGGCAGCGTGGGCCGCACATCAGTTCTATCAGGAAGTGGAGCAGCGCCAAGCCTTTGAAGACTACTGTCAGCGATATTACCGTCTAGCGGCCAGTAATCAACGAGAGATGGAGTTGATGCGTGATGACATCAATCTATTTGGGTGGTTTTGTCGAGGCTAATACAGGCAGAAACGCGGTCCTAGACTACGGGACTTGGGGTGAGTGTGAAGCCGATAGCGTGGTCCGCTCCCATAATCCGCTATGACACCAGCTCAATTTCGTCCTCACGCAGGTGCGCTTTGAATCGCTTGTCAAATTTCACCTGAATCGGGAAATTGGCGCTGATGGTTTGCCCCTTCCACTCGCTAGCAATGTTGGCAATCTCTCCCTCTTGGCCCTTCAGGTCTAACGCCTTGTTGCGTTGCTTGGGATGGTGATAGACCAGTACGGACTCTTTGACTCGAACGCGATCGCCTACTTTCATTTGACCTTGTATATCAGAATTTATAATCGGACTGACCAAGACTGACCAAAGTGGTCGAGGATCATCATTCTACCACCCACTTACCCAGGGATTTCCGTCATCGTTTCTCTTGCGGTAGCCACCGCTGTATCGGCTCGGTGTCACGCTGCTGCCATACCGCTGTACCGGCTACACCGGCAGCAGCGATGAGGAGTAATATCAACGTCAGCAGCAGCCAGGGTTGTCCTGCTTTCTGGCCGGTATACCCCCTAGATGTTCGTCTTTTAGACATCCGTTTAGAATGCGCGCGTTTTTGGTCAATGCGTCTAGAGTCCGCGCGTCTTTTGCTCACCGATCTTTGGGCGACCGGCTTTCTTCGAGACTTCTGCCGTTTAGGCTTCGAGGAGCGCATTGGCGATACAGAGGCAGAACGCTCCGTAGAGGGTCGACGGGGATTTTCCGTCGGAATGGGTTCAGACGGTGGGAGAGGTTCGGGGGGGGACTCTGGCAGTAGCGTCGACAGCCCCCAATCGATGTCTTGATCTAAGATCATATTGGATACAGGTTGCGGTGCCTGGACCTCGGCATCCAAATAGGAGCCGATACTGTCATCTATATCTGCCCCAGCCACATTCAGACTTCGATCTAGATCCTCAAAGGAAGCACCGCGATCGCTACTATCATCATGGTTGCCCGTGGGTGTTGGCAGCTGAGGCGCTGGCTCAGAGATCTTCGGTTCAGGGGACTCCAGCTCGGGGGACTTCAGTTCGGCTGGCTTTAGTTCAATATCAGTAGACATTGGCGCAGTCGTCTCAGATCGCTCAGATGGCGAAACAGGCGGCGAAACAGGCTCCCGCTGGTGGCGCAGCAGCGCGATCGCCTCCGATGACTTCGCCGCAGTCTTGTATCCAACCCATTGGGCCACTGCTGCAACGTCGGTGCTCTCCATCTCTGCTGCAGCGGCATCAGTGTTCTGCCGACTGAGAAACTCGTCTAACGGATAGGTGCTCAGCAGCAGCTCCTGATCGCGATCGACAGTAAGGCGCATAATCTGCCCCTGGAGGCGATCGCTGCTGTCCCCCAGAAATGACGTCGGTGACGTCAGCGGGGCGAAGCGTCGCCAGCCGCTCTCCCAGCGTTGGTACGCAAAGCAGTTGCCAATGGTAAATAAATAGACGTCATGTCCGATGTGGCTTTTGTCTTGATCTGGAGGAATAGCTACCGACTGCGGAATCGCCACCGCAAAGCCAAGGGACAGCGCCGCACCTGACTCTTGAGCCAGCAGCATGTTGTTCAGCACACGCACCATCGCCAAAACCTGGGGGACAACCCAACGGGGCGACAGTAGGCCACAGCGCTCTAGCTCCTGCCCCATCACCGTGACCTGGATGGCCAAAGACTGAACCAGTTGAGAGGCCAGGGGCTGGAGGAGGCCAGGGGGATTTGGGCCACAACAAACCGCAGCCAAGGGCAACCTGTCAGCCTTTCCGTAGCTCGCAGCAGTTGGGGGCATCGACTCTGCAGCCGCCATAGCCTGGGCAGCATGAACTATCATCGGCTGGGCCGTGGCTTGCAAGAGCAGATGGTTGATTCGGTATTCCGCAGAGAACAGACCTTCTGCATCAGCAGCGGTCTGCAGGGTATGGGCAATGTGCTGTAAAGGGGCTGCTAGTTCTCCGGTGTAGATCGTCCAGGGTAGCCACAGTCGCCCCAAACCAGATGGGGTAGGGGGCTCTGGGGCATCGGCCTGCAGCGACATGAGAC
>JBARYO010000451.1:0-3061 GCA_049647905.1 Elainellaceae cyanobacterium
TTTATCTTCGGATTGGTAACAGTCCAACGTCAAAGATTGTTCAAATTTTGAGAGATAATTTTGGCACGATAAGTCAGGTTGGAGATAGAGAGTCGGAAAGTATTTTAGTGTTGGCAGATTGTGAAGCCGCCGCATAACAACCCACTTGCACCCGACCGTATCAAGGTTATCAGTTGAGAGCAAAAGGTTGCTGTCGGTGGGTGAAGCGGAACGTTATATGGCTTCGATTATTGGCGGGTAGGTTTACCTGGAAATGGTTTGTTGTTCGTTCAGTTTTTGTCTCACTTAGTAAGACTAAGTCCAGTATGAGCTTTACCTGTTAGAAGAAAAATCATCATGATCTCGAGAATATGGCATGGTAGAGTCCCCACCTCTAAAGCTAAAGCATACCGAGAGTTTTTAAATATGCGGGCAATTCCCGATTATCAATCGGTTGAGGGTAATGTCAGTGTTTACATTCTTGAGCGACCTGAAGAGGATATCACGCATTTCATTACGCTCTCGTTTTGGGAGAACATAGAAGCTATCCAAAGCTTTGCTGGTCAGGATGTAGAGGTGGCGAAATATTATGTAGAAGACAAAGATTTTTTGCTTGAGTTTGAGTCAAGTGTTGTACATTACGAAGTTGTCGGTCAATCACAATAGAGATGATCACTTTTTCTGAGCGGCGAGATATTGAGATCGCACAAATTCTCCCAATATATGAGTCTAATGGTTGGTCTTCGGCTCAAAAACCCCAAATTTTGCATCAAGCATTAATCAACTCTCATGCGCTTGTCTCGGCGTGGGAGGGCGAAAGACTAGCTGGGATTGGTAATGCAATCTCAGATGGATTTTTGGTTGTTTATTATCCCCATCTGTTGGTTCACCCAGACTATCAAAGTCAAGGGATTGGCAAAAGGATCATGGAAATCCTAAAGAAGCTTTACGAGGGGATGCATATGCACATGCTTGTCGCTGACAGCGAAGCGATCGCCTTCTATAGAAAGTGTGGATTTACAAGGGCTGGGAAAACAGAGCCAATGTGGATCTATGCTGGCAATGATCACTGAGTAGTAGGGTGGGCAATGCCCACCCTACTACTACTCCCTTTATCTCGGTCTCGGCGTTTTGCTCTTTGGTATCGCCGGTGCTCTTGGAAATTCTGCCGTGCTTGTCCTTGCTGGGGTGGTTCGTCCCATTGCTGTTCCTTAAGCTATTGTTCGGTCACGCGGTCCTACCTCGACTGGTGACGTAGTGCAGCCTTTAAGCAAAGTAGGCAGCAATGTCCACCATTGGCCTTTAGGCAAGCTCAAACCTCTATTCGTTCTTAACGGGTAACAATCGAGAAATATTCTTGAGACCAGCGGGACTATTTTCAATGATTAATGCGGCGGGCAGTGCCCACCCTACTATTGCTCTAGATGTATTCATGGCCAAAGTAACGCTCTCAGGTTTCATCGTTGTGCCAGAAAGCGACATTGAAACCGTTAGGTCTGAACTACCGAATCACATCAAATTGACAAGAGAAGAACCCGGCTGTATTTCATTCAACGTGCAACAATCAGATTCTGAACCTGCCCGGTTCGACGTTATAGAAGAATTCGAAAGTCGAGAAGCGTTTGAGCATCATCAGCGCAGAGTCAAGGCATCGCTTTGGGGCGATGTTACCATCAACGTCGAACGCCACTACGAAGTTAGAGAAGAGCCATCCTAGCGATTAACAGGCGGCGCTAAAGCAGCCCCTTAATCGTCCCTCTGCGGTCACATCTCAGCTCGTAACCATACATTTTTGCCTTAGCCCTTGCTGTAGCGCCCTTGCTGTAGCGCTTTGACTGTGAGCTGCTGAGATCTCTTAGGCTCAGCTTGCGTATATTCTATGCTGGCGTTGCTCTGACTATACTTTGAAAGTTGCTCTTACCGGTTTAAGGCGATCGCCTTTAGCATGGGGTATTTGCCGTCTTTACGAACGCAACCTATGAGCGTCGCAGCACTCCACTTTGGAGCTGATGGGGTGCTTAAGCCCACCTAAAGATTAGAGCGTTCCCGAATCCAGGAGAGCAATAATGGATTTAGCATCAAAGGGGACTTAAGAATGCGGGAGCGATTTAAGCAGCGGCAGCCAAAGGAAAGGATCGCTAAGCGGTGGATAATTGGAGCGATCGCCACTCCAACCCTTCTCTGGATGGTGTGGTGGCTACCCCCCGGTCGCAGCCTTCAGCCAGATGGCGATCGCCTGTCCCACAGCAAAACGACCCTAACTCACCCCTATCGTGCAGCCCTCATCAGCGATCTAGGGATGATAGCGGCGATCGCGGGCGGAGTCTTCCTATTACTCAATTTCTGCACTGCCAAAAGAAATGCAGAAAATATAGACCTCAGCAATGCCGACTTCAGCGGGGCCGACCTCAACGGGGCTGGCTTCGGCGGGGCCAACCTCAGCGGTGCCAATCTCAGCGGTGCCAACCTCGTCAGCGCCGACATCAACGGAGCCGACCTCAGTAGGGCTAATCTCAGATATGCCAACCTCAGCGGGGCCAACTTCAGATATTCCAACCTCAGCAGAGCTGACCTTAAATATGCCAACCTCAGCGGGGCCGACCTCAACTGTGCCTTACTCACTGATGCCAACCTCAGCGAGGCCAACCTCAGCGGTGCCCTGCTGTTTTTCACCAATTCACGAGACGTTCTAAACCTTGAACCGCTTCAACTCAAGGCAAAGCCTTCGCCTTTCCTCTGTCATGTTGCCCTGCCTGCTTATTCCCAGCAGCCAGCCGTGAACCCCAATCGCGACTGCGCTCGCATTCCCCAACTGTTGAGCGATCGCTACGATATCTCACTCGAAGAGGCTCAAGGGATAGTTGATGAAGCCCGACAACACCCGTGGGACTAAAAATTTTATTTGAAACGGTTTCAGCCACAACCGTAGGATCCCGTTGAAATGCCCCCACTGGTCCTGTGAGAGGCACTTCTGCTCTATCAAGTGAGCGAAGCACGGAAACGCGATCGCACCGTCCAAATATATCTGCGATCGCAGGGTTATAAGTAGGAGGCCGTAAATAAACGACGCTACTCGGGGGTG
>JBARYO010000452.1:0-2051 GCA_049647905.1 Elainellaceae cyanobacterium
GCGCCAATGAGCAGCGACCACAGCGCCCCACGGCTCCAGGCCGCTTCAAACCCCTGCACCAGTTCAGTACGGACCTGACGAACGCTGCCGAAGCCCGCGATCTCAATCTGCCGCAGCCGCAGAACAAAGAAGCGAGGGGACGATATCTTACCCACCACGAACAGCGTCGACAGCCCCACGACCATCACCACAATGTGGGACCAGAACAGCCGTGATGTGAGGGATAGGGGTTTGCGTCCTGGCCTGCGGAGCAGGGGTTGGGGTGGCTTATTCGTCTTCAAGCTTATACCCCACTCCCACGACAGTCTTAATGAATTGCGGGTGGCTCGGATCGGGCTCTACTTTTTTCCGCAGCCGCGCCACATGGGTATCCACCACCCGCTCATCACCGTAGAAATCGCTGCCCCAGAGCTTTTCGATCAGCTGGGCTCGGTTCCAGACGCGGCTGGGGGCGCTGAGGAGGGTAGCCAGCAGATCAAACTCCAGTGGCGTCAGGTCGAGGGGGGTGGCAGTATCCTTGATGTGGTGATGGGCGACCCGCTGGTCGAGGTCTACGGCAAAGTGGGCGGTACTCAACGTATTTACCTGCCCCCCTTGCCGAAGCGATCGCCGCAGCAGAGCCCGGACCCTAGCCACCAGCTCCCGAGGGCTGAAGGGCTTGGTCATATAGTCATCTGCCCCAGTAGACAGCCCCACAATGCGGTCTAACTCCTCCCCTTTAGCGGTGAGCATGAGAATGTAGGGATCCTTGGGGCCAGGGGACTGGCGTATGCGGGCGCAGACTTCTAGGCCATCGAGCTGAGGAAGCATCAGGTCTAAGATAATCAGATCGGGGGCGATCGCCTGAAACTGCCGTAGGGCGGTTAGTCCATCGCGGCAGGTGTGACAGATGAACCCTTCTTTTTCAAGGTAGAGGGTGAGCAGCTGGGCAATTTCGGCTTCGTCTTCGACGATGAGGATGTTCATTGACCATGGCCAGAAATAGTGAGGACAGTTTCATAATGCAATTTAAGTGGACCTATCGCTGGCGGGCAACCGATTCAATCGAGAAGTCTGCAAAATCGACATAGACATCCTCGGGGGTGGCCCAGGATGGATCACCGCCTCCAAAAAAAGTTGAGAAAAACAGCCCGTCCAAATGGAGCGAGTCGGCGGAGCGAAAGGTTAGTCCTGACTCATCTACCGCCAAGCGATCCTCAACCCAGAGCCGAAGGCGGCCATCGGCTTCTCCTGGCTGATTGAGTATCACCTCTTGCACTACCCTAGTCCACTCCCCGGGGCGGAATCGCCAGGAACCTCGGCCAATTGACGTGCCATAGCCTTCACTCGTAGGTAAATAGGCATAGACTTCCCCCTGCCCTTCTCGCCGCCACATCAGTCGGGTGGAAAAGCCATCGGTTCCGTTGGGGCTCTCGCCGCCACTTGCTCCTGCGCCACCAAATAATCCCGGTAACTTCCCCCCTTTAACAAAATCGAAGTTATCCGAGAAGCGGACCCGATAGCTCAGCCGAAGACGGTCTTGAGGGGCTAAATCCAGTTCCGCATAGAATTGTGCTCCCCCTAGCGCTGCACCACTGCTGCGAGAGACGGAAGGACTTGCCGACCCGGCAGGATACTGAACGCGCAAAAAAGAGGCGGGACCCTCTGCATCAGACTCAGCGCCAGCAATCAAGGCTAGATTTTCAAATCCCCAAGACTTCTCCGATCGAATATGAAAGAGCTGCGTTTTGCCGGTCGTGGAAGACGGACTAAGCCAGTGGGCGATCGCTTCAGCCCCAATCTGAGTCTGCCTATCAAAGTCCAACGTTTGCGTAGGCACCGTCGTTCTTGGCACTGCTTTTTCCGATAATTTTAAAGCACTTGAGCGGCATCCTAAAGCGAAGACTACGATAGCTAAACTCAAGCGCCACAGGTCGAATGAAATCGAAAATCGGTGCTTCATCGCGGTTGACGTTGCAGAATCAAAAGTATCTTACCGTAATTATATTACTGAGCAGCAGCCGATTTTCGTGGCTAAAGTTGTTAATAGATAGGCAGATAGGCGTAAAAAT